>CALFOF010000160.1 GCA_937919075.1 uncultured Cyanobium sp.
ACGATTACATCCCCAAGCCGTTCGATCGCGACGAGCTGGTGGCCCGGGTGCGCAACATGGTGCGCCGCCAGGAGCGGCTGCTGGCCGAGGCCGCCCGCTACGCCGACGCCGACATCGGCCAGATGGCCCGCCAGATCACCGAGATTCGCTCGCTGCTGCAGATGGGTGGCGCCAAGAAGGCGGCCGCCGGCGTCAGGCTCGACTTCACCCCCCGTGAGGCGAGCGTGCTGCAACTCGTGGCCGAAGGGCTGATGAACAAGGAGATCGCCCGCCGGCTGGAAACCTCAATCCGCAACGTCGAGAAGTACGTGAGCCGCCTGTTCACCAAAACCGGCACCACCAGCCGCACCGAACTGGTCCGCTACGCCCTCGAAAACAGCCTGGTGGAGTGAGCGGGCCACCGGCCACTCCAGCAACAGCCACTCCAGCAACGCCAGCTCCAGCACCAGCCGCTCCAGCACCGCTCGTGGCCCGGGCAGGGTGTCCTTCTCCGCAATCCCGCGCAAGCCCGTGCCTGCAGGCTCGCTCAACCAAGGCTGGATCTACACCGACCGGGCCGGCAGCTCCGCAGCGGGCCAGACGATCTCCGCCTTCTACGCCGCCCGCTACCGCCATTCCGATCGACGGGTGTGGCAGGCGCGGCTGGAGGCCGGCGAGATCCACAGGAACGGCCAGCAGCTCCGGGCCGATGGCAGCCTCGCGCCGGGGGATCGGCTGGCATGGCATCGGCCCCCCTGGCACGAACCGCCGGTGCCGGATCAGTGGCAGGTCGTCCATGACGACGGCGACATCCTGGTGATCGACAAGCCCAGCGGCCTGCCGGTGCTGCCGGCCGGCGGCTTCCTCGAGCACACCGTGCTGCGCCTGATCGAGCAGCGCCTGCGGGCGGCGTTGCCCGGGGCTGCCCTGCCGAGGCCCGTGCACCGTCTGGGCCGTTTCACCTCCGGACTGCTGGTGCTGGCCCGCCGCCCCAGCACCCGCGCCTGGCTCAGCGCCCTGCTGCGCGAGAGCACCGCCGCACCTGAGAGCGGCTGCCGCAAGCTCTACCGGGCGCTCACGCAGGCGGGCCCCCTGCCGATCGCAGCGGGCGAGCGGCTGGAGATCCACACGCCGATCGCCCGCTGGCCCCACCCGTTGCTGGGCCAGGTGTGGGCGGCCGCCTCCGCTGCGGGCGAGGCCCCTGGCGCCGCCTCTTCAGGCCCTGCTGCAGCACCCTTGCCGGCCTGGAGCGAGCTGCACCTGCTGCAGGTGCGTCCGCAGGCCCATCTGGTGGAGGTGGTCATCCGCAGCGGTCGCCCCCATCAGATTCGAATCCATGCCGCCAGTGCCGGCACGCCGCTGCTGGGTGATCCCCTCTACCTGCCCGGCGGCCTGGCCCGCCCCGATGCCCTGCCGGGCCTGGGCGGCTACCACCTGCATGCCCACCGGCTCGTGTTGCCCCGGCCCGAAGGCAGCTGGCTGGAACTGGAGGCGCCGCTGCCGCCGGCCCTGGAGCTGGGCGGCTGATCCTCAGTGGGCGGTGCTCAGTGGCCGGCCTCGAACCAGCGGGCCAGTACCGATACATCTTCATCAGCGTGGCCGCTAGCGATCAGTGTGTCTTCCATGGCGGCCACCTGGGTGGTGAGCGGCAGCTCCAGCCCGGCGGATGCCGCTTCTGCCAGGGCGATGGCCAGGTCTTTGCGGTGCAGGGCGAGCCGGAAGCCCAGCGGATAGTGATCGCAGATCATGTTGCCGGCCCGGTGGCGCAGGGCCCAGGAGCCGGCGGCACCGCCTTCGAGCGCGGCGCACACCTGCGCCATCGGCAGCCCCAACCGGCGGCCCAGGGCGATCGCTTCGGCCACGGCCGCATAGCTGCCGGCCACCAGCACCTGGTTCACCGCCTTGGCCTGCTGGCCGGCGCCCACGGGCCCGAAATGGCTGATCGAGCTCCCCACCGCCTCCAGCAGCGGCCGTGCCCGCTCCAGCGCCGCCCCGCTGCCGCCCACCAGCACCGCCAAACTGCCGTTGCGGGCCCCCTCGGTGCCGCCGGTCACCGGTGCGTCGAGGTAGGTGATCCCAGCGGTCTCCAGGCGGGCGGCGAGGGCGCGGCTGGTGGCGGGGGCAATCGTGGAGAAGTCGATCACCAGCGCGCCGGGGGCCAGGGCCGCCAACGCTTGTTCCAGCAGCACGGCCTGCACGGCCCGGTCGTCGCTGAGGCAGAGGCAGAGCACCGCCGCGCCAGCGACCGCCTGCGGCACCGAGGCGGCACGGCGGGCGCCGGCAGCCGCCAGCGGCAGCTCCCGCTCGCGGCTGCGGTTGTGCACGGTGAGCGGGTGGCCCGCCTGCAGCAGCCGGGCCGCCATCGGCGCACCAAGGGCGCCGAGGCCGATGAACGCCACCGGCTCCAGCGGCGGTGCTGGCGGCGCGGCCCCGGCGGCGCTCATGCCCGCTCGAAGGCGATCAGGCGGGAAAAGTAGAAGGGCGCCTGGTTGAGGCTGCGGCGCAGCGGCTGGAAGCCGGCGGCGGCGGCGGCGGCCACGATGCCGTCTTCGCGCAGGGTGTAGGCGCGGGTGGTCTTGCTGGGACCAGGGAACAACTGGCCGATCCCCTTGAGCAGCGCCAGCAGGGGCGTGTAGGGGGCGAAGCTCACGAGCAGCCGCCGTTCCGCCAGACCGGCCAGATGGCGCACCATCTCCTCGGCGGCGGCCTGGGGGTAGTGGATGAACACATCGAGGCACACCACCGTGTCGTAGCGACCGCTGAGGCTCTCCAGATCGGAGGCGTGGAAGGTGAGCCGGGCGGGGTCGATGCCGGCGGCGGCGGCGCGGCGAGCGGCCTCCTGCACCATCGCTTCTGAGAGGTCGCTGGCGGCGATGCGGCCGGCACCGAGGCGGGCCAGCGGCAGGCTGAGGCTGCCCACCCCGCAACCGGCGTCGCAGAAGCTGCGGCCGGCCAGGTCGCCTTCCTCCTGCAGCCACGCCAACACCTGATCCACCGTCTTCTGGTGGCCGATGCGGATGTTGCGCTGCACCTTGTTGACGTCGTCACTGTCGCTGTAGATGCGATTCCAGCGCTCGAAGCCGGTGCTGTTGAAGTAATCGCGCACTTCCAGCTTTTCGGCCGCCTTCTCGCTGGTGGTGGGCGCCGCGTCGGTGTCCAGCAGCGGTTCGGCGGCCATGCGCTCGGGGGGTGAAGGTGGCCGGATCCTAAGGAGTGCGGGTGGCGGCGCCGGCGCGGCGCCAGCGCAG
>CALFOF010000161.1 GCA_937919075.1 uncultured Cyanobium sp.
GTGTTCATCGGCGAGCCGCTGGCCAGTCCCTGGCGCCCCTGAGTTTCCCTCCCCCTTTTCTGTTTTGCCAGTGACCTTGTCAGCTGCGTCAGCGACAGAGCACCTTACCCGCCTGCGCCGCTTGCTCTTTAATCGGCCACCGTGCGCGAGAGGCCCGCATCGAGAGAGCTGGAGGCCTGCCAGCCAAGGGCCTGCAGCCGGCTCACGCCCAGCAGCTTGCGGGGTGTGCCAGTCCGGCTTGTCTGTGTCCCGGAGGATCTCTCTCCCGAACCGCACGGCGCCGGCCACCAGCTGCGCCAGCTCCTTGATGCTGATCTCCAGCCCGATGCCCACGTTCAGGTGCTGCAACGCTTCGCTGGCCTCGCCGCCGCAGGTCGTGCTGCTGCCAGCGCCGGGCTGCCACTGCTCCAGGCAGAACACCGCTGCATCGGCGAGATCGTCGACATGCGGGAACTCCCGCACGGGTGAACCGATGCCCCAGCAGGTGACGCTGGCGCCCCCGCTGCTCCGCGCCTCGTGGAAGCGGCGGATCAGCCCTGCCAGCACCTGACTGTTGGATGGGTGGTTGTAGTCAGCCGGCACAGCTCAATGCCGGTGAGCGTGGCGATGGCCTACCAGGAGTTGGTGGGCTCCAGCGGCCCGGTGAGCAGCGACTCCTCCCGGATCGGCTGCGGCGCGGGCTTGGAATAGATGCAGCTGCTGCCGAGGGATAGGAGCCGGCGGGTGCCATGGCGCCAGGCGCTCTCGATCACATGGTTCTGGATCCTGAGGTTCTCTTGCAGGAAATCGGCGGGGTAGGTGCTGTTAACCAGGATGATCAGCGGGGCCTCCATCCAGCAAACGTGTGCCAAAGGCGGGGGGGTGGCTCAGGGCGATCTCCAACATCGTTTCCAACCGGATCACCCTGGCGTTGAGATCGTCGAGGCGCCGCTGCTGCTCCTTCATCAGACCAGCCATTGCCTCCACCTTGTCGTTCATCCGGATCACGGTGGAGAGCGCCGAGAGGATCCGATCGGTCACGCTCATGGCGCGGCCTGCAGGGCTGCGCGCACCTCTGCCAGTGCCGCATCCAGAGCCTGTTCGGCGCGGCTGGTGCTGTGTTCCAGCTGGCTCAGCGCAGCGTCGAGAGCTTCCTCCTCGGCGCGGGAATCAGCGTTGCGGCTGGCATAGGCGGCACCCGCTTCCCGGAAGAACTGACCCAGCGACAGGCCCATGCTGCTGGCCCGATCGGCATAGGTTGATTTTTCCTTCGGCGTCATCAACACCACAACCCGCTCGGTGGCGCGTTCGCTGGCGCGTTTGGTGGCGCAGTCGTGCATGGCCCATCCTGTACATGTTCAACACATGTTAATCGGGCCCAGATCCCTGCGGTGCTTCCTCGCCCAGCGCCTGCCGGCACACCTGGGCGTCCAGCCCCGCCACCCGCTCGGGGTTCCAGAGCCGTTCGGCCCCCTTGCGCCGATCGGCGGTGCCGCCCATGGCCCGGAACAGCAGCAGGCGGCGGGCCTGGGCCTGATCGCAGGGCGCCCACTCTTGAGATCAATCGGGTGAGAGGGTTTTCATCCAGAGGGGCCGGTTGACCTCCTGCTCGATCACCGTCTGGGTGGCCGCTTTCTCCTCTGCTTCGCCGACCCGCTCAGTGTTGGGTCCATCCCAGGCCACGACATGGATGCGTCGGCGCAACCACCCGAATGGCGTCCATCACCTGCTTGGTGGTTTGGGGTCGTTGCCAAGCGATCAGCAGAACAGGGCTGGTGAAGCTCATGTCGGGCCAATTATCTCTGAAACTGTAGCCATACAGAAACTGTAGCCATACAACTCAATGTCCCGGCGAAAGGCCGTGGTCTCCATATCTCTGGTGCTGTCAGAATAGTGCTTTCGCCAATGGTCAAAGGTGCTCTGATTGTGGTGGCCTAGGGGTAGAAGATTTCAGCCAGTGCGCTCAAACAGCTGCTCCCAATGCTCAGGCAGGCTCTCAAAGCGCAGGAGATGCCTCACTCCACAACGACCGGTGTGGGGCTCTCGGTAATGGCTCTGAAAGCGCACCTTACTCTTGCATCGCCTTTCACCATGGCGATCAAAGCTCTCATGTTCAGGCATCCCACTTTGGACGTGGTTATTGTTCGTTTGGGCAGAATAAAATAAAGAGACTTGCCAGGGCCATCGGTTTCGAACAATGGCAAAAGCGTGAAAGTCTCCGATATCCAAGTTTCCTCGAAGGCTTTGCTGTCAGATGTACACGCAGTTTCTTGAGTATGCGTAAGTGATCAGTTCCTGGCCGACTGGAATGTGCGACATTTCCCTTTCAGGCCGGAAGGTGGGCATTGATTCATTGATCTATCGGTTGTATTCTTGTAATCTTTGGCGGGTAATCATTGAAGTGATGCGGGCAAAGCTTGGCAATGCCTTGGCGACTGAGTTGCCCGCATTCTTGTAGGTATGAATGAACGGCATTCGATGCGAAATGTTGATATGATCCATGATTAACCGCAGCCATTGAACGTGTTGGTGATTTTATGGCCTTCATGAGTTGTCTCAAGAAAGTAAACCATCAAAGGATCAGTGTTTAAGCCCATGCACTTTGAGCGGTCAAGTAGATTGCTTTCGCGATCAGCGAAAAGCACCTACTGTTTTGCGTTGAACCGTCTAATCGCTCTGCCGCTGTCATGGCCGCCACAATTTATCTCCACTGGAGCGCCACCCCCTATACCTGGGTGAGGTCAGGGGTCTACCACACGATCGTGGCTGGTGATGGACATCTGCACCGGCTGCATTCCTACACGATGGATCTCAACGCCCATACCTGGCGGCGCAACAGCAATGCCGTGGCCATCTCCTGTGCCTGCATGGGCGGCAACCCCGATCCATGGACGATTCCTCCCACCGAGGCCCAGCTCGAAGCGATGTGCCAGGAGGTGGCGGCAGTGGCGCGCAGCTGGAACTGGCGAGCCGATGAGATCACCATTCAGCGCGTGATGACCCACGCGGAAGCGGCCGCCAACCGCGATGGCCGTTTGATGCACGACAACTACGGCCCGGTGGCCTGGGGCGGCAGTGGCGAACGCTGGGATTTCATGCAACTGCGCAAGGATGGCCCCGCCGACGGTGGCGAGCAGCTGCGGCGACGGATTCGTGCCTTGCTCGACCCAGCCCCACCCGCCCCAACCCAGTGCTTCTGCCGCCAGCTCGATGAAGGGCCGCACAGATTCCTGTTGCCCAGTGGTGATCACGAAATCTTCGGATGTTTTCTGCTGCAGCATCAGCCTCTGCATCTCTATATCATCGCGCCCATGGCCCCAATCGCGCAGCGAATCGATGTTTCCTATAAAGAGGAATTGATCGAGGCCAGCGGCAATGCGCGCCAAGCCACAAGTGGTCTTGTGGGTGACGGAAGGTTCGCCCCGGCGGCAGCTCTCGTGGTTCAACAGGATTCCATTGCAGGCAACCATCCCGTGGACTTCCCGGTGGTTCATCGTGATCCAGTAGGCACAGAATTACTACTGGCTCTGCGCTTGATCCCAGGCATCTTGCACCCTTTGTCGAGCAGAAACTCGCACAGATAGCTGCCATCCTGGCCAGTGATGCCAGTGATGCCAGTGATGCCAGTGATGCCGCTGATCAAGGCTGTTTTCATGCCAGCGGGCTCCGGTGCCGGAACGTTGTTTTGGATGTCTCGTTCTGCCCAGTCAGGCCTGCTGGCTCGGTCCAGTTGCTTGGCGCATCAAGCTGTCAGCAGTCATGAAAAAGCCAGGGGCGAACCCCTGGCATGGAAACAGGATGCAGCGCTGGCTCAGTCGCGGCGGCCGCCGCCATTGAGGGCGATGATCAGGCGCAGAATGAAGATGAAGAGGTTGATGTAGGTGAGATACATGCCCAGGGCGCCGGCCAGATATTGGTCGTCGTTGTAGGTGCGAGGCATCGTGTAGAAGTCGAGGAAGGCGGCTCCCACGAACAGCACGGTGCCGAAGCCGGCGATCAGCAGCTCAAAGCCGTTGCCACCGAAGCCGGGGATGAAGATGCCGCCCACAACCTGCACCACCATGGCGATGATCAGGCCGAGGATGCCTAGGCCCACCACGCCACTCAGGGCTTGGCCCAGGTTGTCGCTCATGCGCCGGCCCACCATCGAGGCCACCACGAAGGTGATGCCGGTGGCCAAGGCCGCGGTGCCAATCGCGCCGATGCCCGCGGTGCCGATGGCCATCGCCACGATGCCGCTGAGCGTGAAGCCCGTGATCAGGCTGTAGATCGCCAGGATCGGCAGCGCCGTGCTGTTGTTGCCCTTCATCGCCACGTTCTGGGCGACGAAGAACAGGATGAAGTTGCCGATCAACGCCACCCAGAACAGGGGCATGAACAGCGGAGTGCCGATCATCGATAGGCCGCCGACCACACCGCCGGCGGTGAGCACCATGCCACCGCCCACATAGGGCAGGGCCTTGTTGACGACGTTGGGGCCGACGAGGGCGCTGCCTTGTGCCTCCCGAATGGCTTGCTGAAAATTGCTGCTGGCCGGCATTGCGCTCCAGTGGAACGAAACTCCATCCATCCTGCCAGCGGGTTTCGGCCAGTGGGCGCCTCCACGCCTGCTGGGGGGTGTGGATCTCCCTATGCCATCGGAGCGGACCCTTCAGTCTTTGTGACCGGGTTCCGGCCAGAGCCGGACGCCCAACACCGCCACGCCAGTGCCGATGAACGATTCAACGAAGCGCAGGAGGGCGTTCAGGCCCGGGCTCAGCTTTGGATCCAGGCTGCCGGTGACCATCACCACGATCACCGTGATCGCGGCCAGGCGGCCATGGGTGGGAATGTTGACGGCGGAGCACAGCCACACCGTGGCGAAGATCGCCAGGGCCATGCCGACGGGGTGAAAGGGCAGCAGTAACAAGTACACGGCGCTGGTGACCGCCCCGATTGCCGATCCCAGAATGCGCAGGGAGGCGGAGGAGGTCGTTTCCTTGCGCGTGGACTGGGTCACCACGATTGCCGAGATGGCCGACCAGAGGCCGCCGATCTTGGGCAGATAGCCTGGAAACAGGCTGGTGAACCAGAATCCGAGCACATAGGCCACAAGGGCCGCCACTGCGATTTCGGCAGGAATGCGGAGTCGTTCAGTGCTGTTCATGGTGCGCGGCCGCGTTGCTGGCTGCCAAATCGCTGTTGAGCCTTCGGTGCCAGCCCGTTGGCATCCCGGTTGGCGTAGGCGGTCACCAGCCGCTGCACCAGCGGGTGGCGCACCACATCGGCCGCCGTGAGCTCGCAGATGGCCACGCCCTCAACCCCTTGAAGCACCTGGGCCGCCTCCACCAGGCCGCTGAGCTGATCGCGCGGCAGGTCCACCTGGGTGGGATCACCCGTGACCACCATGCGGGAGTTCTCCCCCAGCCGCGTGAGCACCATGCGCATCTGAGTTGCTGTGGTGTTCTGGGCTTCATCGAGGATCACGAACGCATCGGCCAACGTGCGGCCACGCATGTAAGCCAGCGGCGCCACCTCGATCACACCTTTTTCCAGCAGCGCGCTGGTGCGTTCCGCCCCCAGCAGGCTGTGCAGCGCGTCGTAGAGGGGGCGGAGGTAAGGGTCCACCTTCTGTTGCAGATCGCCGGGGAGGAAGCCCAGCCGTTCGCCGGCTTCCACGGCAGGCCGGGTGAGGATCAGCCGCTCCACCCGCCGTTCATTCAGCATGCGCACCGCCTGCACGGTGGCCAGGAACGTTTTGCCGGTACCTGCCGGCCCGAGCGCCAGGGTGAGGTCGTGGCGTTCCATCGCCTCCACGTAGCTGCGCTGGCGCAGCGTGCGCGGACGCAGCAGCTTGCCGGCCTGGCTGCGGGCCAGCACCACATTGCCCAGGTCGCGATGTTCGGCGCTGCGGCCGGTGTCGAGCGCCACCAGGGCGGTTTGCACATCCACGGCACCAACAGCCTGGCCTTCCTGCCAGAGCGGGCGCAGCAGATCAACCAGCGCGACGGCCCGCTCGCGCTGGTTGTTACGTCCCTGAATCGACAGATCGAGACCCCGCAGCACCATCGAGACACCGGTGAGTGCCTCGATGTGATGCAGGGTGGCTTCCGCTTCGCCAGCCAGTGCCAGCGCTGCCGATGGATTCGGCAGCGCGATGAGCGTGCGGGAGGAAGAGGTGTCGGCCCCGGTCATGGGGCGCGCCCTCAAGCGGCCGCAGAAGCAGTGGGTTCAGGTTCGGCGGCAGCGGCTTCCGAAGCTGCAGCGGCGGCTTCTGCGGCTGCAGCAGCCTCAGCGGCTGCCGCCGCAGCTTCAGCTTCCTTGGCAGCAGCTTCGGCGGCTTCCTTGGCAGCGGCTTCAGCAGCGGCGGCTTTGGCCTCAGCTGCTTCCTTTTCAGCCTGCTTAGCGGTGGCTTCGCGGGCAGCAGCCTGCTTGGCCTTGCCGACCGTTTCGCCCGGACGGACCGTTTTCTCGATCAGGCCGCCCTTTTCCAGCAGCGAACGCACCGTGTCGGTGGGTTGGGCGCCTTGGCCCAGACGCACACGGATCGCTTCGGCGTCGAGGCGGGTTTCTTTCGTGCGGGGGTTGTAGAAGCCCAGCTCCTCCAGCGGCCGGCCATCACGACGTGATGTGCTGTTGGTGGCAACCAAGCGGAAGCTCGCTTCCCGCTTCTTGCCGAACCGCTTCAGGCGGAGCTTGATCATCGTGGCGCAGTCATGAAGATGGCAGTCCCTAACCGTACAACAGCCCTCACAGCCACCCCCTGCAGGCGGCGCTTGCTCACAGCTGGCCGAAACCCTTGCGCTTCTTCGCGGGCCGGTTGGCCTTGCGCGCGCCGCCACCACCGGCAGCGGCCGGCATCCCCGGGAATCCGGGCATGCCACCCATTCCGGGCAGGCCGCCACCCATTCCGGGCATCCCTGGCATCCCCGGCATGCCGCCGCCGCGGGTCATCTGCTGCATGAAGCCGCGCATCTTCTGAAAATCGGCCAGCACCTTGTCGACATCCGCCGGAGTGTGGCCGCTGCCGGCGGCGATGCGCCGCCGGCGCGACGGTTGGGCCGCCAGCAACTGCGGTTGCTGGCGTTCGTTCTCGGTCATCGAGCCGATCATCGCCTCGATCCGCTTGAGCTGGGCCTCGCCTTGTTTGAGCATGCCGTCGTCGATCTTGTTCATGCCCGGGATCAGCTTCATCAGCCCGCCGAGCGATCCCATGCGCTTGATCATGCGCATCTGCTGAACGAAGTCGCTGAAGTCGAAGGAGGCTTCCTGCAGCTTCTTCTGCATGCGCTCCACATCGCCGATCTCCACCTCCTTCTGGGCTTTCTCCACCAGGGTGAGCACATCGCCCATGCCCAGGATGCGGCTGGCCATCCGCTCCGGGTGGAAGGGCTCGAGCGCCTCCACCTTTTCGCCGGTGCCGATGAACTTGATCGGGGCGCCACTCACTTTGCGGATCGAGAGCGCTGCACCACCGCGCGAGTCACCGTCGAGTTTGGTCAGCACTGCTCCGGTGATGCCCACCTGCTCGTGAAAGGCGCGGGTGAGATCGGCTGCTTCCTGGCCGATCATCGAATCGACCACCAGCAGCACCTCATCGGGCGCCGCCACGGTGCGGATCCGCACCATCTCCTCCATCATCGCGGTGTCGATCTGCAGCCGGCCGGCGGTGTCCACCAGCACGGTGTCGAAGCCTTCAGCGCGGGCCTTGGCTACACCGGCGGCGGCGATGTCTTCCGGTTTGGCGTCGGCCCCCAGGCTGAACACCTCCACGCCGATCTGCTTGCCGAGGGTCTGCAGCTGCTCGATGGCGGCAGGCCGGTACACGTCGGCGGCCACCAGCAGGGCGCGCCGGCCTTGCTCCTTGAGGTGGAGGCCCAGCTTGGCGGTGGCGGTGGTTTTGCCCGCCCCCTGCAGACCGGCCATCAGCACCACCGTGGGGGCCTGATCGGCATGGGCAAGCGGCGCGTTCTCTCCGCCCATCACCTCCACCAGCGCCTGATGCACCAGCTGGATGAACTGCTGATCCGGGCTCACCCCGCGCACCACCTCGGCACCGACGGCGCGCTCGCGCACATCAGCGATGAAGCCCTTGACCACATCGAGGCTGACATCGGCCTCCAGCAGGGCCCGGCGCACCTGTTGCAGCGCCCCGTCCACGTTGGTCTCGGTGATCGTGGCCTGACCCCGCAGGCTCTTGACCGCGTCTTCAAAACGCAGAGAAAGTTCGTCGAACATGGAGCGAAGCGCCGGCGGATCGTGAACCGATCGTAAAAACATGCCGGGCCGGGTTCCGCCACTCCTTCAGCAGGCCAGCCTGCAGGTCAGGCGTTCCGTTCAGGGCCGTGGGCGGAAGCCGGCCACCTTCCACACCTCGCCCTCGCGGCCGAAGACGTAAAAATTGCGCAGCTTGGTCGTAGGGGTGCGCCCGATCACCTTGCCCTGCGCGTCGAGCGCGGTGTCGCTGTAGCGGATCTCCACCGCCGCGACGATCCGCTTCGGCGCGAGGGTGTTGATGCGGAAGTCCTGGATCTCGGCCGTCACCTGCTCGCGGCTCACGCCCCGCGCGCGGTTGCGTCGTTGCTCGTCCTGGAGATCGCGCACCAGTTTTTCCTGGGCCAGATCCGCCGGCGGAGTGGCGGGGTTCTTGCCATCGAGCGCTGCGGCTTTGCTCTGCAGCCAGGCTTCCAGCAAGGCGCGCAGTTGGGCCGCGTTCGGTTCAGCGCTGGTGAGTGGCAACGCTGCCGCTGGACGAGCCGGCGGTGGGTTCACCGCAGTGGGGTTCTTGGCAGGGGTGCCTGCTGGGGCCGTGAAGGGGCCGGCGGCGCCCCCTCCCGGCGCGGGCTGCTTGCCGGGGGTGACTGGCGACAAGGGCCGCAGGGCCATCATCCCCGCCAGGCCGGCGGCAACAAAGGTGCCCACCAGTACCGCGGCCGCGGTCAGGCGGCCCCAGCTGGGCAGTGCCTTCCAGCCGGCGGTGCCAAGGGGCGCTCGCCTGGGTCGGAGGCTGGTGCTGGGCCGCGCCGGAGCGGTTGCCGCTCCCGCAGTGGGCTCCAGTGGATCCGGCCAGCGCATCGGATCTTCAGCGACGGAGGCAGGGGGTAGGGGCGCCGGAGCCGCAAGGGCAGAAGCCGTGCTGACTGGCGGAGCTTTGGAGAGGGCAGGAGACGTGGTGAGCGGCGCAGGCGCTTCTACGCCTGATGGGCTCTGCAACGCGCGGGCCTGGCGCCGGTCGAGCTGCTCCACGTAGGCCTGCACATCGCGGTCGGCGAAGTAGGCCTCCAGGTCGGGGTCGGCTTCGATGTCGCGGTAGCCGGCGAGCACGTCGCGCCGCAGCCAGTCGCAGCAGTAGGCGCAGAGCTGGGCCAGCGGCTCGCTCCCCTGTTCTGCCGCCCAGGCGCGCAGGGCGGGTTCGGCGCCCTGAATGAAGCAGGCCTCCGCCGTGGCCACCCGCCCCAGCAGCAGGTGCTGGCAGGCGAGAAAGGGTTGCAGGCCCGGTTGACCACTCGCCTCCAGCCGCAGCTGGGCGGCGGCGATGCGTTCCGGTTTGCGCTGGGCGAAGCCGGAGGCGGTGAGCGCCAGGCTGGCCAGGAATTCCGCCGTCGCCGAGCCGGCGGTGGTGGTGGCGTTGCCGCTGGCCCAGCGGCTGAACAGGTCGACCTGCTCCTGCACCGTCAGGTACTGGCGGATCTGCTTGAAGAAGTCCTGGAAGTCTTTCCTCGGCAGGGCCGGATCCCCGTCGCCCTCAAGCCCGCCGCGGCGCTCCACCAGCATCTCCAGCAGCTTCAGCCCTTCGGCGCGCTCCTCGGTGGCGCTCAGATCGCGCCGCAGCAGATCCAGCACCCGAAACGGCAGCAGGTCGGCCAAATCGCGCTCCATCTGACGTTGTTGCTCCGGTTGGCGGCCTGTGCGCCGCATCAAGGTGATGCCCTCCTGGAGCAGCTGGGCTGCCCGCTCAAACAGACGCCGCCCTTGCAGCTCCCTGGCGCCCAGGCGGCAGGCCTCCCCCGCCAGCAGGGTGAGATCCGCCTCCCGGTGGCTGCCCAGCGCCGGCGCCTGCGGCGGTTGCAGGCAGCGGCGGGCCGCATCGAAGGCCTCGATCGCCTGCCCCGCTTCCAACAGCAGCAAAAGGGCTCCGATCTCACGGGAGTGAGGCACGTCCAGGCCCGGTGTCAGGGCGCCGCCCTCGGTGTCGAGCGCCATCAGCTCAGCTTCGTAGGCCTGTCGGCGCACTGGATCGCTGAGCAGATCAGCGCTGTCGCGCAGCAGCACGGCGCGGGCCTCCAGGGCCGCAGCGGTGAAGCCCTGTTCCGGCGGCCGGTCGAGCCGCTGCTGGAGGGTGTGCAACACCGTCTGGGCGTCGGTGGCCGGTCTCACCCCCAGAAGTTGGAAATGGTCGATCGGCAGTTCCAACCCTGGCGACTCGCAATCCCGTGGCACGGGCTTGGCAGGGAGTGTAGGCAGAGGCATCCATTTTGACTCTGTTGGCGGAACAGACCTCGTACAGTCGGCGCTCAGAAGTTCCGCCGGCCCTGCCATGACCCAGGACATCGCTGTTCCGGCCAGGCCGGAGGCCACCCCGCTCAGCAGCCATTCGGAAAGGCTCGCGTCCTATTACACGGCGGGGCCCACATCCGTGAGCCGCGAAGACGGGCTGATCCTCTACCGGGACATGACCCTGGGGCGGCGCTTCGAAGACAAGTGCGCGGAGATGTACTACCGCGGCAAGATGTTCGGCTTCGTGCACCTCTACAACGGCCAGGAGGCCGTGAGCACGGGCGTCATCAAGGCGATGAAGATGCAGCACGACTGGTTCTGCAGCACCTACCGCGACCATGTGCATGCCCTCAGTTGCGGCGTGCCGGCTCGTGAGGTGATGAGTGAGTTGTTCGGCAAGGCCACCGGCTGCAGCAAGGGGCGCGGCGGCTCCATGCACCTGTTCTCCAAGGAGCACCACCTACTGGGCGGTTATGCCTTCATCGGCGAGGG
>CALFOF010000162.1 GCA_937919075.1 uncultured Cyanobium sp.
GAAGCTGGCGATGGCGCTCTTGCTCTGGCCCAGCTGGGCCATCGAGAAGGTGCCCAGTTTGTTGAGCCGCATCACCTCGGGCATCGAGGGGAACACCACCACCGCTTTGAGCCGGTCGCGGTGGGGGGCCACCGCCTCCACCACCTTCTGGGCCAGATCTTCAATGAAGATCAGCGAGGCGATGAACACGTCGGCGGCTGCCACATCGGCGCAGAAGGCGGCGTAGTTCTCCGGATCACGCAGCTCCTCAATCAGGTAGCCACACAGCTCCACCCCCAGGGCCGGGTTGTGTTCGTTGAGGCTGGTGGCAGCCGTGGTGAGGGCGTTCTGGTACTGGGGCTCCAGCACCACATACACCGCCTTCATCACCGGGCGGCCCTCCGAGCCGGCAGGGGCGGCGCACCCGGCCGGGCTGACCCGACGGCTGGCGGAGCGGACCTGCGTGAACATGGGCGTCCAGATTGAGCAATGTGAAGCAGCCTACGGAAACCGTCGGCGGCAGGTGGAGATTCCGGCCAAGGCGTAACAGGCCCACGCCCAGCCGCCGCGCCCCGCGACGGCCATAGGCTCGCCCCAGCGAAGAGCCTGCCTGCGCCCATGACTGCCACGCCCCCACCGGCGCCTTCTCTGCCAGCCGCCATCCCGGCGGAGCCGATTCCCGTGGTGGTGGCCGGCGCCCTCGGCCGCATGGGTGCGGAAGTGATCAAGGCCGTGCTGGCCGCCCCGGATTGCGCTCTGGTGGGGGCCATCGACACCACCCCCGGCACGGAGGGCGACGACGTGGGCGAGCGGCTGAGCCTCGGGCCGCTGGAGGTGGCGGTCACGGCCGACCTGGAAGGCTGCCTCTGCCAGGCCAGCCAGGCGGCCCGCACCCAGAGCGCCGGCGCCGTGCTGGTGGATTTCACCCATCCGAAGGTGGTGTACGAGCACACCCGCGCCGCCATCGCCTACGGGGTGCACCCGGTGATCGGCACCACCGGCCTCTCCTCCACGCAGCTGGAGGATCTGGCCAATTTTGCCGGCAAAGCCAGCATCGGCGGTGCCGTAATCCCCAATTTCTCCGTCGGCATGGTGCTGCTCCAGCAGGCTGCTGCCGCTGCCGCCCGCTTCTACGACTTCGCCGAACTCACCGAGCTGCACCACAACCGCAAGGCCGATGCCCCCAGCGGCACCTGCATCAAGACGGCCGAACTGATCGAGGAACTGGGCAAAACCTTCAACGCCGCCCAGGTGGAGGAGAGCGAAACCCTCTCGGGCTGCCGCGGCGGCCTGCGCGCGAGCGGCCTGCGGCTCCACTCGGTGCGCCTGCCGGGGCTGGTGGCCCACCAGGAGGTGATGTTCGGCGCGGCGGGCGAAACCTATACCCTGCGCCACGACACGATCGATCGCTCTGCCTATATGCCAGGCGTGCTGCTCACGGTGCGCCGGGTGCGGCAGCTGCAGGGCCTCGTCTACGGCCTCGAACGCCTGCTCTGACGCCATGCTGGTTCCCGTCAAGCCCGCTGAGCTGCAGAAACTGATCCCGGCGGTGGCCAGCGGCCCGCAGTTCAACGCCTGCAGCGGCAACCCCCGCAAGATCCTGCAGCGGGTGCTGATCGCCGTGATCGGTGGGGTGCTTTCCCTGCTGGTTGCCCAGAGCCAGTTCGCTTACCGCTTCGGGCCGGTGTGGCTGGTGGCAGGCTTCGTGTTTCTGCTTTATGTGCTGTGGGGCCCGATCCTGGAGGCGGGGCGCAAGAACAGCGTGTTGCGCCGCTACCCGGCAGGGGCGATCTTCGAAGGGGTGGTAGCTGATCTGTTCACCCGTGAGCTGGTGGAGGAGCGCAACGAACAGGCCGATGCCCGCGGGCGGCTGGAGCTGGTGGAGAACCGTCGCACCTGGTTGTGTCTGGAGCTGGAAGACGACGACGGCTACTTGGGCCAGATCCGCTTTCCGATGGACAAGAAGCACAAGCTGATCCGCAGGGGCATGGTGATCCGCTGCCTGGCCTTGAGCGAGCGGCCCGATTTCGTGCGCATCGGCGCCCTCACCGACGCCTGGCTGCCGCAGCTGAAGCTCTGGGTGGGCGAATACCCCTACCTGTTGCGGCCTGCCTTTGAAGAAATCTGCCTGCGCCGGCTGCGCTGAAGCCGGCCATAAGCGATCCCCGTCAGCCCAGCGCCGGCAGCCTCCCGAGCCGTCACACACCTGAGCTTTCGCGACATCCGTTTACGTTGCGAAATAATCTGTTACATTAAGCCCATCACCACCAAGGAGCCCCATGGCCCAAACCACTACCGCTACCCCCATCTCCGCCACTGAGCGCGCCACCATCCGCGGCGCCACCGTCACCACCGAGGACGGTGGCCGCCTTAACGCCTTCGCAACCGAGCCCCGCATGGAAGTGGTGAGTGCCGAGAGCGGCTGGGGCTTCCACGAGCGCGCCGAAAAGCTCAACGGCCGCATGGCCATGCTCGGCTTCATCGCCCTGCTCGCCACTGAATTCGCCCTCGGCGGTGAAGCCTTCACCCGCGGTCTGCTCGGCATCGGCTGATCGCCGGCCCGCCTTGGTTGGTGAGGATCACCGGCCACGCCCTTCCAACAGCCGCAGCAGAATTCTGCTGCGGCTTTTTCATGGGCGACTCCCTGGACCGGCATTCCGAGCATCACAGCAGCAAGCTTCGCGCCCGGGTCCGTGGCGCCGGGCCCACCGGCGCCCTGGCGGCCCTGGCCCTAGCCGAGGCCGGCTGGCAGGTGGAGCTGGAGGATCCGCTCACCGTCAGCCAGCTGATGGTCCGCAGCCGCGCCTACGCGCTCACACACTCCAGCCGTTGCCTGCTGCAGCGCCTGCAGCTCTGGGAAGCGCTGATTCCCGCGCTGGCGCCCTTCCGGGCGCTTGAGCTCCACGACCTTGAGCTGGGCCTGCAGGTGCCGTTCACCGTCCGAGATCTTGGCCGCCGGGCGGCTTCACCGTCCAGCGCTTCGGGGTCCACCAGTTCGGAGTCGAGCGGCGGCGACGTGGGCTGGGTGGTGCGCCACACGCCTCTGATGGAGCTGCTGCTGACGCGGCTGGAGGGGACGACCCAGGTGCAGCTGGCGCTCGGCAGCCCCGGCAGCCAGTCGCCGGTGGATCTGCTGGTGGCGGCCGAGGGCGCCGCCTCCTCCACCCGTCAGGCCCTGGGGCTGGCTCACTGGCGCCTTCCATACAGCCAGTCGTGCCTGAGCGTGCAGGTGCGCCTGCGCGGCTCCGCCAGTGATCAGGCCTGGGAGCTGTTCCGCGCCGAGGGCCCCTTTGCCGTCCTGCCCCTGGGCGGCGATCGCTTCCAGCTGGTGTGGAGCGGCCCGGCCCAGCGCATGCGGCGCCTGGAGAGCCTCGATCCCGTGGCCTTTCTCGACCGGCTGGCTGGCGCTCTGCCCGATGGCCTGCAGGCCGACGCCCTTTTGGACGCGCCCCGGGCGTTCCCCGCCGCCCTGGAGTTGAGCGGAGGCTTTCACCGGGGTAACACCGTGCTGGTGGGCGAAACCATGCACCGCTGCCACCCGGTGGGGGGGCAGGGCCTCAACCTGTGCTGGCGCGATGTGGCCGTGCTGCACAAGCTGGCCGCCCGCACAGCCCAGGGCCGGCTGCGGTGCAGCCGGCTGCCGGCGGCCTACGGCCGTCGCCGCTGGCCCGATGTGCTGCTCACCCTGCTGGCCACCGACGCGCTGGTGCGAATGTTCTCGACCCGGCAGTGGCCGCAGCGCACCATGCGCCAGCTCGCCCTTCGCCTGCTGGGCCGGCTGCCGCTGCTGCGGCGCCTCAGCCTCCGGAGCATGACCCTCGGTCCTTGCCAGCTGTTGGCGAGCTGGCCAGAGTGATGGCGAACTCCTGCTGCTGCTTCGCTTCCGGGCCATGGTGAACAGCACCTCCCCCCAGCCGGTGCCGCCATCGGCCATGGTGCGCTACTTGCGCCGGGAGCTGGGTCTGAGCGAAAACGCTCTGGCCCTGGGCGTCAAGCAGGCCCAGCTGGAGCAGGCGCCACTGCCAGTGATCCTCTGGCGCTTCGGGCTGATCAGCCTGGAGCAACTTGATCAGGTGCTCGGCTGGCAGGACAGCCAGGACTAACGGCGGTTCAGACCCCGGCTGGCGTGAAGGGTTGCGCGGATGCTGCCGCTGGCTTGACGCCGCAGGTCTGCCGCTGCGCTGCGCAGACCCGTCGCCGTTCTTCAGCTGTAGATGATCAGCGACTCCACCGGTTGCCCGTCGGGCAGCCGCCGCCGGCCCTCCAGGCCTGCCAGCTCCGCCACGAACCCGAAGCCACAGAGCGCTCCGCCGGCCTGCTCCACCAACAGGGCGCAGGCGGCGGCGGTGCCACCGGTGGCGAGCAGGTCGTCGACGATCAACACCCGGGCGCCATCGGCGAGGGCATCGTGCTGGATCTCAAGGCGATCGGTGCCGTACTCCAGCGCGTAATCCACGCCACGCACCTGCCCGGGCAACTTGCCGGGTTTACGCACCGGCACGAAGCCCAGCTCCACCACGGTGGCAAGGGCGGTGCCCACGATGAAGCCGCGGGATTCGATCCCCACGATCAGATCGGGCTGAAGGCGCTCGCACACCTGGGACAGCCGGCGCATCACCTCCTGCCAGCCGAGTGGATCCCGCATCAACGGGGTCAGATCCCGGAACAGGATTCCGGGCTTGGGGAAGTCAGGAATGTCACGCACCAGCAGGCGCAGATCGGGCGGCTGTGCCCTTTCGAGCGAAGAAGATTGGGCGGCCATGGCGGGGGCGGATGACGGATCGGCTCAGGCGCTG
This sequence comes from uncultured Cyanobium sp., assembly GCA_937919075.1. Lineage (GTDB taxonomy): Bacteria > Cyanobacteriota > Cyanobacteriia > PCC-6307 > Cyanobiaceae > MW101C3. The sequence goes on from CALFOF010000162.1 coordinate 4,776, forward strand.
GCATCATCGCAGCCATGGCCGATGCACCCCCTGACCGAATCCCGATCCCCCAGCCGGCTCAACCGCCGCGGCCTGGAACGACTGGATCTGATGCTGCTGAGCGTGGAAGCCCTCGATCTCAACGGGGGCGAAGCGATGGTGTTTATGGCCCAGCAACTCGGCTTTGGCGACCTCTTTCCCAACCGCGTGGAGCTGTGGAAGCGCCGTTGTTACAACCCGCTGCGCCTTGCCTGCCGCCGGGGTGAACTGAGCGAGACCGAAACCGACGCACTGATCTCGGTGCTGTGCGCCCTCGCCGAGCGCATCTATCCGATGCTGCGCCAGCTGCTGTCGTCGTCAGAGCCGGATGTGGTGAGCATCCAGCGTTGGGAATTGTTCCGCCAGCGCCTCGACGAGCTGGTGCGGGAACGGCTGAACCCTCGCCGGGGTGGGGTGCAGAAGCTGCTCGACCCGGAGGAAGGCGCCCGCCACCGCCTTCAGCTCGTGCAGGGTCTGGCGCTCGGTGCCGGCGCGGGAGGATTTGACCGTCTCAAGGCCAGCCTCATGGATGCCGCTGCGTGAAACAGAGTTATCGCTACGAGCAGACCAGCTGCCGGTTGCGCATCGACGGCCTTCCTGATCTATCTGCCTCCCAAGCCGACGATGCGATCGGCATCTTGATGGGCTGGGAGCTCGACCTGATCGGACGCCCATCGCTGGAGGGGAAACGCAACCACCTTGAGGCCCTGCTGACCGTGGTGCTGCCCTATGCCCGCCACCTGGTGAGTGGGGTGCCGCGCCCCTTCGGTGCCGATGGCTCCCCGGTGCAGATCGAACCCCTGGTCAACGGGGAGCAGAGCCGGCACCGGCTGCGGCTGTTCAGCAGCCAGCCAGACACGCCTCCTCTGGAATTCGACTTCGACGATGCCGAACTGGCGGATCTGGTGCGCTGCCTCGACCAACTGCGGCTCGATCCGCGGGTGCAGCTCGGCTTCGTGATTCCCGCCGAGGTGCCGCTGCAGCGCCGCGAAATCCTCGAGCGGGTGCCGCTGCGACGACGACTGCTCTCGCCGGCGGCCGGCTTGGCGGCGCTGGTGATCACCTCATCGCTCAGCCTGATGCTGCCGCTGCCCAAGCCGGCCGCTCCCCAGGGAGAGGCAAAACCGGCCGCCACCAGCGCACCAACGACACCGCAGGCCCCAGCCGCCCCCTGAGCCGGCGGCTGGCGTCGCGATCCCAACACCTGGGCCATGAAACACCCACTACTGTTTGCAAGGTTCCAGGCAGCATCAGCCGATGGAGCCTCGAGTGTTGAAGCGGAGAATGAAGCATTGAACACGGCCCGATGACGAAGAGCTGGTCAGAATTGCGACGGCGGGTGATTCGCCTGGGGGCCTCTCTTGACGTGGTGGTGCGCAGTGATCCGGAAGTGTGTGGCCTCAGCGGCAAGGATTTTCACCTGTCGTTGCACCACGGCGGCCAGGGCGACTGCACTGTTGAAGGGCTCAGCCTGGTGGATTGTCCGAACGAATTGGTGTTGATTGAGTTCGAACGCTGGATGCGAGGCGCCGGCTACACCTTCGACACCTAAAACCCGTGGCGATGAACCGCAAACCCGATTCCGGGTTCACCCCCACGTCGGTTCGCAAGGTGTTTCGCAAGCGACGCACCCGTTCACCCTGGCGCGAATGCTTGCTCGCCCTGCTGAATGCGGCGATCGGGCTGGGATTGCTGGTGGCGCTGCTGCAGTTACCTTCCCGGCTCGACTCCCTGCTGCTGGTCAGCAAGGTGATCAGTGCCGTGCTCGCCGGCCTTGGCCAGATCGGGCTGGGCCTCGTGCAGTTGCTCGCCGGCATGGCCCAGTTGCTGGGTCTGCTCGTGGTGGTGGCCGTGGCGCTCGGTGCGCTGCTGCTGATGGGCAACGGGCTGTTCCGCCTGGTGCGCCTGCTGATTCCGGGGGTGGGCAACAGCCTGCTGCTGCCGTCTGCCATGGGCCGGGCCATGGCCAAGCTCACCACGATCCGACCGCCCCCGCGACCGCCCCACTGAATCCGGACATCACCCACCAGCTCCACTGCTGGCCC
>CALFOF010000163.1 GCA_937919075.1 uncultured Cyanobium sp.
AGGAGGCAGGGGATCATCAGCACACCGAACCAACCGATGTAAATACGGTTGTCGGTGGAGGTGACCCACTGACAGAAGCTCTCCCAGGAGCTGAGACGTCCGCTGCGAACAGCCGTGGCCATTGGAGGAAGGAGGACGGAAGGAAACGGTTTGTTCACCCTCTACTCGGCTCAGAAAGCCACGGAAAATCCGCCAGCATCCGTAGCGAGAGAGCAGCAAAAGGCACCGTGCAAAAACGCTACGGAGGGCCTGCCGGTATGAAGCGTGCGGCCAGCATCTCTTCGCAGATGTTCAACAGAACCACCCTGAACTTCATGCAAATACATCATTAGTTGATCAAACTCAACAGTCGCCAGCCCTAGGCCGTGGCCTGGCGCAGCACCCATTGGCGGCCCTGGTTGAGGAACGCAGGCCAGTCGAGCCGTTCGCTCTCGGCGGCCCGGGCCACCAGCAGGGGCGCCTGCAGCCGGATCGCCTGCAGATCCGCTTCCGCCACACCGCTGCTGAGGGCCAGCACATCGGCCATCGCCCGCGCCACCACCCGCGTGAGGTAGGCGCCGCTGAGCGCCTGCAGGCTGCTGCCCACCAACCAGGCGCTGCCCTCCAGCCGCATCACGCTGGTGAGGGCCTGGCCGGTCCACTCCACCACCCCCAGCGCCAGGGCGGCGCGGGCCAGTTCGGTGGCCGCCGCCCGCAGCTGCTCCATCCCCCAGGGGCAATCCCACAGCCGGGCCATCTCCTGCAGCATCAGCCCATTGGCCACGGCCAGCACCAGCAGATCCATGCTGGGCAACGGCGCGGCGAACACGCCGGTGGCCACCAGCCACTGAGTGCGGTGCACCAGGGCCTTGCAGCGCTCACGCCGCAGGCGCTCCAGCACTCCCTGCCAATCGCCATGCAACCGTTCGAGCTGGCGCTGCTCGGTGCGGTGCAGCAGGGTGTGGCCCTGCTGACGCAACTCCTGCGCCAAGGGCGCCAGGGCAGCGGCCAGGGCCTCGGGCTGGCCGCTCCAGGGCAGCAGCCGCTCGCGCAGCTGCGCCGGCAGCTGGGCCTGCAGATCAGCCAGCAGTTGTGGAGCCTCACCGGCAACCAACAGCCACACCGGCTGGCCAGCGGGCAGCGCCTCCAGCCAGCGCAGATCGGCGGCCTGCAGCGGTGGGTGCACCGCATGAAGCAGCAGATCGCAGCGGGGGAAGGGGGCCGGCCAGCTCCAATCGGGGCTGTGGGAGGCGAGCGGATGGCCCCAGTGCAGGGTGATCGGCAGGGGCGCGCGCACCCCCTGCACCAACGGGCCCTCCAGGGCACGCTCCAGCGGACGCAGGCCCACCAGCCCCAGGTCGAGGGCCTGGCGATGCTGGCGGCCGCGCAGTTGCTCGAGCGCGTCGCGCCGCAGCTGCTGGGCCGCCTGGAAGGCTTCGGAGGCGGCCGTGGTGGCGGCTGAAGTGGTGGCTGTGGTGGCGCCCTCCAACTGCTCGAACTGGGGCAGCAGCCCCTCGCAGCGCTCGATCCAGCCAGCCCAGGAGCTGGGCAGCTGGGGTGTGATGGGACCGCGCGGACGGCGCCACCACCACCAGGCACCGGCGGCGGCCATCACGGTGAGCCCGCCGGAGAGGGGGGTGTGAAGGCTGTCGAGCAGCAGCCAGCCACCCAGCACGGCGGCTGCAGGAGCTGCCACCGGCAGAAAGGGAATCAAGCCGCGCCAGGAAGGGGCGTCCAGGGGGCGAGCGGAAGAGGGCAAGGAGAGCGACGCCCGCTGCGAACGAACGTCAGCATCTCTAGCTCAGCTACCCGCTCCTGCCCAGGGGCTCAATAGGTTGGGGGCAACCGTGCCGGGCCCGGGGGGCCTCTCCGACGATGCCTGAGCGGATCCGGCCCGACGCAGGCGCTGGCACCCACCACGGGGTGACAGACAACCGTGAAGCGGTGAACAAGGTGCTGCTGATCGCCTTGAGCGTGAACGTGGCGATGAGCTTTCTGAAACTGTTCGTAGGGCTCTGGAGTGGTTCGCTGGCGGTGCTGGCCGATGCAATGCACAGCGCCACCGATGGGCTCTCCAGCCTGCTGGGGGTGATCACCAACAGCCTTTCCGATCCGCTCCCCGACCGCGACCACCCCTACGGCCACCACAAGTACCAAGGCATCGGCGCCCTGGCGATCGCGGCCTTCATCCTGTTCGCCTGCATCGAGATTTTGCAGTCGGCGGTGGAGCGGCTGCTGTCCGGGCTCGAACCGTTGCGGATCGAGAACGGCGCTTTCGTACTGCTGGTGGTGTCGCTGCTGGGCAACATCCTGCTGGCCACCTACGAACGGCGGCAGGGGCGCCGGCTCAGGAGCGCCCTGCTGCTGGCGGATGCCCACCACACCACCAGTGACATCTGGACCACTTTGATGGTGCTGGCCGGGCTGGCCGGCGCCAAAGCCTTCGGGCTCAACTGGCTCGATGTGGCGGTGGCGGCGCCCTTGGCCCTGCTGCTGGTGCGCTCCTGCTGGCAGGTGGTGCGCACCAACCTGCCCTGGCTGGTCGATCACATCGCCATCGCCCCTGAAGCGATCCACAGCGTGGCGATGGCGGTGCCGGGGGTGTTGAACTGCCACGACATCGCCAGCCGCGGCGTGCTTGGCCAGCAGGTGTTCATCGACATGCACATGGTGGTGGACGCTGACGACCTGCCCAGCGCCCACCGCATCACCGAATTGGTGGAGGAGCGGCTGGAGGAGCGCTTCGGGCCGGTGCGCTGCACGATCCACCTGGAACCGCGCGAATATGCGCGTTCGGAGATCACCTTTCGCGGAGCCCATGGCTGATCGCAACCGTGAGCTGATCGCGCGGCTCACGCCAGGTCAGCAGGCGCGTGTGCAGCAGTTGCTGGCCGAACAGCAGGGCCAGGCCAGCTGGCATGGGGGCGTGCCGGTGCTGGTGCTGGAGCGCTGCTGGCTGCGGCTGCGGGCCACACCAGTGGAGCAGTTGGCGCGGCTGCTGCCGCCCGACAGCACGGCGGAGGCCCCGGAGCTGGTGCGCTTCCGCGAGCTGCGCCAGCAGGGGTTGAGCGAAGGCGCCGCCCAGGCCCACTGCTGGGAGGAGTTCGGCCCGGCGGCCTGCCAGCTCGCCCTGCGACGCCACTGGCAGGCCCTGGAGGGCCCCCATCACGGCTGGACCCTGGACGCCTACCTGACCTTCCTGCGCACCTACCGCGCGCGGTTCGCAGCCGGCCAGGAGCGCCCTCTGCCGCTGCTGGTCCTGGGCCGGCGCGGCAGCCAGGAACCGCACCGCATCCACTGGCTGGTGGAGACCGGAGCCCTTGATGCGGCACACTTGCCCCCTGATTGAAGGCTTGCGGCCATGGCCGACCTGGAGAACGCAGCGGTGCCCACAGACGCGATGCCTACTGCCGCGATGCCCACCGACGCGGTGACGACAGAAACGAGCCCCACGGAATCGGTGCCCACCGATCTGGTGGCTGGCGACGCCGCGCCTACCGACGCCTTGCTCGCGGACGCCGTGCCCACCGAGGCAGAGCAGCAGCCTGGTGACGCCGAGCCACAGATCCAACGCCGTGGCGCTGGTCGCCCGCCGGGTGGTGGGCGGGAAGCCGGCAGCCAGCGCGACAGCGGCGGCCTGCGCATCCGCCTGAGCGAGAACGAGCAACGGGCCGCCAAGGTGGTTCAGGACGCTTTTCAGCTGCGCTCCACCATCGCGGCGCTTGGCTTCTCGATCCGCACGGTGGCCCAGCTGCTGGAGCAAGGGGCCCTTGATGCGTTGGTGGCCGACATGCGCACGCAGGCGGGCAGCCGGCCCGAACGCAGCCGCCCCGAAGGCGGCCGTTCAGAAGGTGGCCGCTCCGGCGAAGGCAACCAGACCCGGCGTGGCCGGCGGGAGGGAGCCGCAGAGGGGCGTTCGGAAGGCCGCGGCGAGCGCCGCGTGATCAGCAGGCCCGATCCCTTCGCCCGCCCGAGCCGACCGGAGCTGGTGCGCGAGCCCGAGCCGGTGCCGGCAGCCAGCGAGGCCGCTGAGGAGCCCACACAGGCTGGCGACGCTGTTGATGCCCTCACCCCAGCCAGCGACGCCGAGACCCAGCCGTGACGCTGCGGCCGCGCGTGCTCTCGGGCGTGCAACCCACCGGATCGCTGCACCTGGGCAACTGGCTGGGGGCGATCCGCAACTGGGTGCAGCTGCAGGACAGCCACGACCCGTTTTTCTGTGTGGTCGATCTGCACGCGATCACGGTGCCGCATGATCCCGCCCTGCTGGCGGAGGCCACGCGGCGGACCGCCGCCCTCTATCTGGCCTGCGGCATCGATCCGCAGCGCTCCACGGTGTTCGTGCAAAGCCAGGTGCCGGCCCACAGCGAGCTCACCTGGCTGCTGAACTGCGTCACGCCGCTCAACTGGCTGGAGCGCATGATCCAGTTCAAGGAGAAGGCGCGCAAACAGGGCGACAACGTGTCGGTGGGGCTGCTCGATTACCCCGTGCTGATGGCCGCCGACATCCTTCTCTACGACGCCGATCTGGTGCCGGTGGGCGAAGACCAGAAGCAGCATCTGGAGCTCGCCCGTGACATCGCCCAGCAGCGCATCAATGCCCGCTTCGCGCCGGACGACCAACCGCTGTTGAAGGTGCCCGAGCCGCTGATCCTGGCGGAGGGCGCCCGGGTGATGAGCCTGATCGATGGCCGCAGCAAGATGAGCAAGAGCGAACCGAATGAGGGCTCGCGCCTCCATCTGCTCGATCCGCCGGAGCTGATCATCAAAAAGATCAAGCGCGCCAAGACCGATCCGGTGCTGGGCCTGGAATTCGGCAATCCCGAGCGCCCCGAAGCCGACAACCTGCTGGGGCTCTACGCCCTGCTGAGCGGCAAGCCGCGGGCCGGCGCCGCCGCCGAATGCGCCGCCATGGGCTGGGGGCAGTTCAAGCCGCTGCTGGCGGAAGCCGCCGTGGCCGCCCTGCAGCCGCTGCAGGAGCGTTACGCCGAGATCCGCCGCGATGAGGGGTACCTGAGCCAGGTGCTGCGCGAGGGCAAGGAGCGGGCGGCAGCGGTGGCTAATGCCACATTGGGGCGCGTCAAAGGGGCCCTGGGCTTTCTGTCGGCGGCCTGATCAGGGGGGCGGCAGAACGGGCCAGCACACGCAGAGGTATCCAGCACCACTGAAAGCTCATGACCGCATCATGACTTCAGTTGCATATGGTTGCAGCTTCCCCTACTCTGCCGTCGGAACGTTATTCGTCTCGTATGTCCTCCTTGCGCACATCGCTCCTGAAGGGGTTGGCTGTTGCCGCTACCACCCCTGTGGTTTTCCTCTTCGCACCGGCGCAAGCAGTGCAAGCAGCCTGCGTGGGCAACAACACGTTTGGAGGCATTGAAACCGGCGCCGGCGCCAACTGCGGCTCCCTCGCCGTAGGCGAGAGCTTTTCAATCGACGTCACGTCGTTTTTCGCCGATCTTGGCGACGAAGGCTTTGACGCCACTGACTTTGGTGTGGGCATCGTGAAAGGCACCGGCGCAGGCCTGTCGTTCTCGAACGTGCTGGCACGGGTCACCGGCATTGCTGGAGGCTTCCCTTTCACCTCGGCACCAATCGCGATCTGGGGCGGAACAGGCACCTCTATGCTTATCGGAACGGGTCCTGACAATCCCTTTGGTTCAGCACCTACAACTGTTGGCGCTGACTACACCCCTTCAAATCAAAACCCGATCCCACAGAACGCCTTTCGCGAAGTGGCGTTCAATTTCGGTTCGGGCTTCGGCGGCTTCGGCAGCGGCAAGGCCTCACCTGATCTGATCGGCCTGACAGAGGTCACCAGCTTCATCATTGAAGGCACCCTCACCGGCGCCACCGACAGCACCAACACCATCATCAGTTTTGGTGTGGGCCCCGGCGGCATTCCCGAACCAGGCTCCACCGTCGGGGGCTACTACAGCGTGCCCGGCCCGCTGCCCTTGGCCGGCGTTGGCGCCGCCTTCGCTTGGAGCCGCTCCCTGCGTCGCCGCATCAAGGCCTCGAAGGCATTGGTTTCGGTCTGAGATCAGAAGCCAGCCGGCGGGCTTACACCTGCCGGCTTACGGGCTCAGCAAACAGCCATCAATCAACGCATCGCCACGCTTGTGGTTGTTCAGGGACTCAGTTTCTTTCTTTCTCTTCCTCCCTTTGCCGGGAGGTTTTTTTTGGCATTTGGCCAGTTTGATGGGCGTGGAGCGGGGCATTGATTGATCCATCCGCACGAACAACACATCACGCACCAGCGCCACATCACGTGCTCAGAACGTGAGCGCTGTTTACACCGCCCTGCTGTTGGATTCAGCGAGAATCACAGCACCGGATCCGGCGCCGCAGCCGGCGCGACCAGGCGAAGCCCATGGCGGCACCCGCTAGCGGCAATGAGCCAGGAACAGGAAAGGGGCCGGGGATTGGCAACGCTCTTGCACCGCCTAGATCTCGTAGAGCGGTTGTGCCCACGATCGGCTCGAGAAAACCGGAAATCTCTGTGGCTATACCGGTGCCTGTGTTGATGGTGTATCACTGGCCACCCGCAAAATTCTGGCCATAGAGCTTGGTGAAGTCTGCGCTGAAGGAAAGTTGCGGGCTGGGGTTGGTGCCAGGATTGAGAAGTGTGATCTGGGTTTTGGTGGCGGCGTTGAGATCAACCGTGAAAAACCTGCCAGTCACAGTGGCGCCAAAAAAAATGCCATCGGGATTAATAGCAATATCACCAAACGTATTGGTGTTGGCGGTAATGCCAGAAACAGTGAACGTTTCCTTCACACCCGCCGTGGGCATCAGCGGATCGGTATAGCTCAGCGGAATCCGATTCAGCGTGGCTGTGGCATCCGTGAAATACCAAAAGCTGTTATTGAAATAGGCCGCATTGGCGGGTTGGGTGGTGCCGATGGTGCGGGCAGGCGCCACGGTGATCAGAGCGCTGCCCCCATTCCAGAGCTGCAGATTTCGGTTGGCATCCACAAACCAGAATTGCTGGCGAGCTGTGTCATAGGCAAACGCATTCGACAATCCCGTGAGGCCTGTGGCGAACACCGGTTGCGAGCTCTGAGTGCTGGTATTGACCTCTTAAATGATGTTGTCGTCGGCCACGCCATAAATGAAACTGGCACGTGCGGCCTGCGGCAGGCACACAACTGCCACCGTGGCCGCCAAAGCCCAGCCCGCCCTGGGCAACAGAATCACTACGATCTCATGGTAATTTCAAAGTTTTTTCAGTCTACAACAGCCAAGTCAAAAGCACCGTAAGACGATATGCGGAGCACCAACGGTTCCGGGTCCGCGGAGCCTCTGGACATCAGCTCGGCGGCTTGGGTAGCAGGTGCCTGCTCACGTCTTCCGCATCAGGCAGAGAGCCTGGCTCACAGCATAATGCCGCAAACTAGTGCTTAGCATAAGGCTGGCAACACTGCTTCGTGATAACCGTCTGGAGCAACATGGGCACACAGTGTGCAACTCAGCGGCTCA
>CALFOF010000164.1 GCA_937919075.1 uncultured Cyanobium sp.
AGGCAGAGGATTGCAAATCCTTTACCCCCAGTTCGAATCTGGGTGCCGCCTCTTCATTCCATGAACCCCTGCAGCCCCTCGCACCGCCGGTTGCTGGTCGAGGGGCCCGGAGATTGCGGGGTGCAGGCCCGCCGGTCATTCCTTCAGAAGCTGGCCTGAGCCTGCCAGCGTTCTCCGCTGAAGGATGTTCCTTCGCAGCTCAGCTGCAGCTGTTCCACTTTGCATTGGCCCCGCACGGGCCAGGCCTTCGGCAAGCTGGTCGCCAGGCCACGGCCATCGAAGCTGCTTTCGCTGATGCTGGCGATCTCCGTTTCGATTGGCCCCTGCAGGCGGCAACGGCCTTGGCGGCATTGCAGCGGCTGGCTGCCTGGCGTCAGCATCCCCACAAATGTGAGCTGATGGCTCACTGCGGCTGTTTCCGGCAGGAAGAACCGGATGCTGAGCGACCCACGGGCGTGTTGCTCCAGCTGGATTGAGGTGCAGGACATCGCCGGCGACTCCGCCAGGTTGGCGCGGCAACTGCTGGGAGATTGGCGCAGCCGGCCGAAATCATCGCCAGGGTCGGCAGCTCGGGCGTCCGGGGCGAAGCCCCCAGACGGCAGGGGGGTGGTGACCACCGCCAGGGCGAGGGGGGTGACCCATCGGCGCGCAGCGTTCAAAAGGGTTCGCACAGCGGGGGGCAGGGATGAAGCCCATTGTCTGCGCTGATCTGGGGGAGCGGCCGCGGCCGACCGGCCGGCACCGCGATCAGTAGCCCGAATCGGCCACGCAGGCCCCCTGGCAGGCGATTCCGTTGCTGGCGGTGCGCCCGCAGTGCTGGCACAGCACCGCTTCGGCAGAGGTGAGATCAGCCACCGCCACGGGTGGATCGGAGCTGGGCTCGGGCAACCGGCCGCCTGGCTGCATGACGGAGAACAGGAAGGAAGCACGATCATGGCTACCAGGCCGTGGAGAACGTGGAGCCATGCAGGAGCGGAGTTCACCCCTGGAGCCTGCTGCGTTGGTGGTGGCAGTTCCGGCCATCGGGGTGGGCACCTGGGCCTGGGGCAACCAGTTTCTTTGGGGCTATCAGCCCGAGCGGCACGACGCTGAACTGAAGGTCACGTTCCAGCGGGCGGTGGCGCGGGGCTTCCGGTTTTTCGACACCGCCGATTCTTATGGAACCGGCCGGTTCAGCGGCCGCAGCGAAACCCTGATCGGCCGCTTTGCTGCGGCCCTGCCGCCGGGCGAGCGGGAGGCGTTGTGCGTGGCCACCAAGCTGGCCCCCTTCCCCTGGCGGCTGGGCCGCGGCGGCTTCGGGCGCGCCTTTGATGCGTCGTTCCAGCGCCTGCAGGGCAAGCTCGACCGGGTCCAGCTGCACTGGAGCACCGCCCGCTACGCGCCTTGGCAGGAAGGCCCCCTGCTCGACGGACTGGCGGATCTGGTGCTGGCCGGCGCTGCCACCAGCCTGGGGGTGTCGAACATGGGCCCGCAGCGGCTGCGCCGCGTGCACGGGCAGCTGGCAGAGCGGGGTGTGCGGTTGGCGAGCCTGCAGGTGCAGATCTCGCTTCTGGCCCCCGAAGCGCTGGCGCCAGGGGGTGTGGCCCACTGTTGCCGGGAGCTTGGCGTCGAACTGATCGCCTACAGCCCCCTTGCCCTTGGGCTGCTCAGCGATCGCCATCAGGCGGGCGAGAGCTGGCCAGCGGGGCCGAGGGGCGTGCTGTACCGCCGCTTGTGGCCGCGGATCACCCCATTGCTGGAGGCGATGCGGGCGATTGGCCACGTGCATCGTGCAACGGTGGCGGAAGTGGCGCTGAACTGGTGCCGCGCCCACGGCGCGATGCCAATTCCCGGGCTGCGCACGCCGGCACAGGTGGATGGCGCGGCCGCGGCGTTGGCCTGGCAGCTCACCGCTGCCGAGCGCCGCGAGCTTGATGCGCTGGCACTGGCGTTGCCGGTGCGCATGCCTGCCAATCCCTTTCAGAGCGCCTGAATGTCAGAGCACCAGAGTGTCAGCCAACTGAACGGTGGGCACCCGCAGAGTCAGGCGCCCCGTGTGGCTATGCCGGCGAGGGATCCGGTGTGAGCACCACCGGCATGGCGGCAGGCCGGGTGACGCGCACCAGCACCGGCGCGCAGCGCTCGGTTGATTCTTCATCTTCGGTGGCGGCGTCCTCCTCGGCCACAGCGGTGCCGTCATCGCTGCCGCAGGCGGCCATCGCCTCCTGCAGCAGGGAATCGAAGGTGGCACCCGGCAGCCGGTGGCGGGCCATCTCCAGGAAGGTGCGTGCCAACGATTCGCCCACAGCGGCGCGCAGGGCGGGGTTGTTGCGGCGCTGTTCCAGCTCTTCGGTGAGGGCCTGGATGAAGCGTTCGGTCACGTCCCGCTTCGTGCCGGCCCGGATCACGGTTTCCTGCTCCAGCGGGCTGAGCGAAGCCTGCAGTTCCAGTTCCTTCAGTCGGTTGTTGAGGCTCTCGAGGATGTCGCGGGCTTCTTTGAGGACGTGCCCCAGCTGGCCATCAGAGAGGCGCGGCAGATCTGCCACATACACCTTGCCGTAGTCCCGCAGGGTGAGAAAGGTGGGACGGATCGGGGGGCGGGAGAAGCTCTCGCCGTGACGGCGAGGTGGAACGGGAACGGGGGCCAGAGGGGGAGCGGAGCTGCGGCGACGGGTGATGCGACCGGGGTTGGGAATCATGGGCAAGGGGAGTTATCGACGAAGACGTGGCTCCAGCGGGCTCCAGTAGGCCTTCGGAGTATGGGAAGCGAATCGTGTCACCTGCTCGACGACCGATCGCGGGTTAGCCAGGTCCAATTTGTCACTTCCAGCAGGCGGTGTCAGTACGGCAACCCCCCAACCGGGCAGCTGCCAGCTGGCCCGTCTGCCACCACTCCCAGCGGCCAGGCGGGTTGGCCGATCGAAGCGCAGACCGCCAGAGCGCCATCCAGCGCCGCCGGCGGCACCACCAGCACGAATCCCACCCCCAGATTGAAGGTGTTCCAGAGGTCTTCTTCGGGAATGCTGCCCTGCTCCTGCAGCCAGCGGAACAGCTCCGGCCGCTCCCAGCTGGCGGGATCGATCACCGCATGCAGGTGTGCCGGCAGGGCGCGCGGCAGGTTCTCCGGCAGTCCGCCACCGGTGATATGGGCCATCGCCTTCAGCGGCACCCCGGCGCCCAGCAGGGCCTTCACCGCGGCGGGATACAAGTGGGTGGGCGTCAGCAGGGCCGCGATCACTGGAGCGCCGCTGCCGGGCAGCTGCGTTTCGCCGCTTGCCCCTGCCGCTTCCAGCACCCGTCGCACCAGGCTGAAGCCGTTGCTGTGAACGCCGCTGCTGGCCAGGGCGATGAGGCGGTCACCGGCGCTGACCTGTCGTCCGTCGATGAGGGCATCCTCCTCCACCACAGCCACGCAGAACCCCGCCAGGTCGTAGCGACCGCTGGGATAAAAGCCGGGCATTTCGGCGGTTTCCCCGCCCAGCAGGGCGCAGCCGCTCTGGCGGCAGCCGTCGGCGATGCCTTCCACCACGGCGGCCATGGCCTCAGGGCTCAGCTTGCCGGTGGCGATGTAATCGAGAAAGAACAGGGGCTCAGCGCCGCTGGTGATCACGTCGTTCACGCACATGGCCACCAGATCGATGCCCACGTCGTGGTGGCGGCCATGGGCCTGCGCCAGTTCCAGTTTGGTGCCCACGCCATCGGTGCCAGAGACGAGCAACGGCTTCTTCAGCCCGGCCGGCAGCCGGCACAGCCCGCCAAAGCCGCCGAGATTCCCCACCACCTCAGGGCGGCGGGTCGATTCCACGCTGTTGCGGATGCGTTCAACAAAGGCGCGACCGGCAGCCACATCCACACCTGCACTGCGGTAGTCCATGGCTTTGGTCCTTCAAGACGGGCGATCACTTCCCCCGATCCTCCGATGCAGCGGGGCAAACACGCTGAACGCCGTGCCGCTCACGGCCTGCGGGCGCCATTTTTGGTGGACGCTCGGCTGATTGGCACAAGAAACCATCAGTGGCGCTGATCGGGATCATCGGGTTCGCTGATCATTGCCTGGGTTGGTGTGGTCAGGAAGTGCAGACAGTGACAGGGATGTCGGCTTTGATGATTCTTCCTGATCATTTTCTTCGGCGTATTCCTGGTCGAACTGCACTGAAAAGACAGTCTAACTTTGCCGGGCCGTTACTTCTGCCCAGGAATTCCTCTCGTCTGCTCGAATCTCCAGGACGTTTCCTGGCTGCTGAGAGCCAAATAAATCACCCAATTCTCATTGGCGATTTCTTTCACCCAGAGGCGTTCCGAGCGTTATGCAAGCTTCTTTCTCCCTCGGCGCTATCGCCTTTCTGCTCTCCGGCAGCAGCCTCGCCATTCCGGCTCTGGCTGATTCAACCCTTGCCAACAAGACTCCCCTCCTGGCTTCGGCGCAAGTGATCCAGCCCACTGTCGAGCTGGAAGCCAGCACCGATGTGGCCATCCGCGACGTGCAGAGCGAAGTTGCTCCCGAACCTGTAATTCGCCCGGTTGTTCCCGCCCCTGTGGCCCCAGCTCCCCGCGCTCCGCGTGTCGTCCAAGTGAGCAGCGGCAGAGCCAGCTG
>CALFOF010000165.1 GCA_937919075.1 uncultured Cyanobium sp.
TGACTGGCATCCATGACTTCAAGTCGAGACGACTTTCCCGCTACCGAATGATCAAGTAGACAGCGCCAGCTTTGAAGAGCAATGCAGATAACGCAGAAAGTTGTATGTCAGATTACGCAGTACCCACCAAGCCTTTGTTCTGGCCAAGCCAATTCGTCTTGTCAGTTTACCGCGCATAGCGGTTGTGACTATCCCAAAGACGTGCTCAACCCTTGCCCGCACGCTCGATCGCACCTTGTTGCTTTCCTTGGCCTCCTCGCTCAAGGGATGGCAACGCATACCCTTCTCATGAATTCGGCTCTCAAAACCAGCCACTTCCAGTAGATCTTCATACCGCACGCCGGCGTAGCCGGAATCAGCCCAGACGAAGTCATCCCTGTTCTCAGGATCTAGAACCTGCGAGACCATCTGGCTGTCGTGAATATTGGCTGGGGTAATGGCGTATCTGCGGATGAAGCCGTGAGTGTCGTCAATGCAGATGCTGTTCTTGTACCCGTAGTGGCTGATGCCGTTCTTTTTGACCCATCGAGCGTCAAGATCTTTGTGCCGCAGGCGCTCTGGCTTGTCGGCCCATCCATCTGGCAGCTGCCCGCGCTTGATGGATTCGTTCTCAGGCCGCGAGTTTCGCTGTTTAGGAACAGGGACCAGCGTGGCATCGATGATCTGCCCACCGCGGGCCTCCAGGCCCTGGATCCGCAGGTGCTCCTCAAACCGTTCAAAAAGCTCATCGATGACACACGCCTTGCGGAGCCGCTCGCGGAAGAAAGCAATGGTGGTGGCATCGGGAATGCAGTTCATCACTCCAAGTCCGACAAACTCCTCAAATGAGCGTCTGTCGTTGACTTGGAATTCCAGCTCCTCAACCGCGAGCGGAAGGCTACGCTTACGCTGAGGTTGAACAGTTGCTGCAGCACCAGCATCTTGAAGAGGATGAGCGGATCAATCCGCTTCCGGCCAGCATTGCTCTTACGTTCATGGCTGTAACCCTACTCCAGCAGCGGCCTGAATGACTCCCAGGGAATCGCCTCAGATAAGGTCGCTAACGTGGGCTTCTTCTGCTGAAGCCTGTGAATGCGCTTCTCCTCATCCCAGAATCCACGCTGTCCCATTCAGCTATGTTGAACTGAACCAATTCAATTGCATATTTCACGGGCTGGCAGGGAGCAGCGTAGATTTTTCGAGGTGCCCTTTAGTCAGCTAACCGAATATCAAGAGTCCCGCCTGCTGCAGATTATCCATAGTCCAAGCAACAAGTTTCTGCAAATGCGCCTGGTTTCGGCTACCAGCTCAATATTCCTGCACCTGAAGTCAACCTTCAAGAGCAGCTCACTACTGCAGTATTTTAAATCTTGACATGCCGACTTCTTGATCTATCGTTATTTTTGATCAAAAGCATCGAGATCTCCATTCAAAACGCTACAGATAGCAGCAAAAGCTGCTTTTGGTTGATGCTCCTGGTCGAAAGGCAGTGGCTGCTGGGGAGCCTGATCCACACGTGGCTCAAAGTGGTTGAGCCACGTGTACCGATCACTCAAGCCCCACTGCACAATCCCCTCCACGGCAGGCTCAGCAGCAAGTGCCGTAAGAAAATCCCGGTAGATCTCAGCCACTCGCCTGTCCCGTAGTGCGGGCGGATCAAGCAGATCGTGATCATTCACATCCAGCTCAGTGACCACGATCCGCAGCCCAAGCTGTCGCAATTCAGCCAGGAAACCTGGCAGGGTCTTGAAGCTCGGGCCATCTCTCGAGGCACGCAGGTGGGCCTGCAGGCCGATCGCATCCAGCGGGGCACCTTCACGCTGCAGGTTCCTCACAAGTTGGAGCAGGCTCTGGCGCTTCAGCAGGCTGACTGGATCGTCGCCCTCAAGTCCATAGTCATTGATCACCAGCTGCACATCAGGATCTGCTGCGCGGGCCCAGCGAAGGGCCTGAGCGACGTAGCCCGGTCCAAGCGCGTTCAGCCAGAGAGTGGGGCGAAGACCCTTGCCATCGTGGGCCAGCGGTTCGTTGACCACATCCCAGGAGCTGATGCGACCGCGGTGAATTCCCACCAACCAACTGATGTGTTGGCGCAAAAACTCAGGCAGGCTGCTTGCAGGTGCTGACTTCAGCCACGCTGGCAGCTGATCATGCCAGACAAGGGGATGTCCGCGAAAACGCATGGCACTTTGCCCGAACAGGGACTCAAGTGCGGCGTAATCCGATAGGTCATAAGTTCCTGGGCTGGGATTCACCACCTCCCATTTCAGTGCATTTTCGGGCACCAGCACAGTGGCGCGGGTCTTCGCCAGTTGCACGGTTTCGGCGTCATTGATGGCCTGGACATCAAAGCTTGTGCCCCAGCACCACTGGCGCCGGGATGCCATCTCGCTGAGCGACGTGCACGACCCCGGGGCCACGGCAACCACGGCCCCGTAGGCGGAAGCAGGGCTCAGAGCGCTCAATAGCAGCGGAGCGCAGGTTGCAAGCAATCCCAGGCCCAGGCGCCACAACAGCAACGACCCAGCACTCCTGCGGGGCCAACCCGGCCAGCTGAGGTCTATCAACTTGCCAAATGGTTGCGCCCAGCGATTGGTGACAAGCTTCACACCGAAATGGTGCGGGAGAGTCCAAGGAGTTGGCGTCATTCAAGGCGGGGACTCGGACCATCCCCAGGCAGCGACAGGGAATCGGAGACAACAGGCTCATAGCCGCGCGGCAGCAGATTCCAGCCGGCGTTGAACACATGCACCCTACGGGTGGCTTTACCAGCAGCCTCGAATGGCAGGCCCGCATGGGCCCAGGCCAGTGCACTGCCTGCCAGGTTCTGCGCCTCAAACCCCTGGTCTCTGAGAGTTTTGGTGTAGATGCCGCTGCGCACACCGATGGTGCAGTAAGGCACCACAACCCAGGAGCGATAGCGGAAGCTGTTGCGCTCAAATTCTTCTTTGGTGATCGCACCTGGCAACATCGACACGCGCCGTTCGTGCGGCTCCCGCACATCCACCAGCACAGCAGGCCGCTCTTTAGGCCGGGCCAGCCACTCGGCCACGGAGATCTCCGGTTGGCCGTGAAAGCGCAGCAGCTTGATGCCGCCATAACGGCGCTGCACCTCGGCGGCCAACTCCGCATCGGCGGCACCGGACGCACGTCCGCCACTGCCTGCCTGCAGCCGCTGCCACGTCAACCCCGCCACGGCGGCGATCGCAGCGACAGCCAGCGCAGCGCTGGCCAACACAACTCCCACCCAGCGGCGCTTGCCCACCTCAGGCCACGTCATGGCGTCCATCCCTCCTGCACCAGCATCTCCACCGCCCGCTGCAGCGACGGCGCCAGGGGCCGCGACTCGCAGCGCCGGGGGCTCCAGATCGACCCGCTTCGCAGGTCGTCCAGGGAAGCAAGCGTCAGGTCCTGGCCCTCGCGCAGATCAAGTGCCCCCAGGGGCACGGCAAGCGTTGTGCGGAAGAAGTGGGCGTCACGCTGCAGGTTGTGGTGCAGAAACCAAAAGCTCAGATCGTGTACCTCCCAGTTGATCTCTTCGCGCAGCTCGCGCCGTAGGGCCTGCTCCGGGGTTTCACCCGGATCGAGATGGCCGCCGAACAACCCCCAGGTGCCGGGGTGCACGATCCCCTCGATGTCGTCGCGCAACTGCAGCAGCCAGCAGCCCTCCCGTTCCGCCATCGCCAGGGCCACCTCCACACGCATCGCTGTCATCAGCCTCACAGACCTCCAGCTTGGCGCGGAACGGCCCTGCAGCAGAGGCACCGATGACGCTGCTCAGGCAACGCAGGCAGGGCGGGGCGCCACGGGGATGATGGTGGCCCCCCCGGCAACCACCACCATGAGCCCCTCAACCCTGCCTCCGATCGCTGGCTCAGAAGCCGAGATCCTTGCCCTTGTTCAGGATTCCGGCCCGGTATTTCTGCCGCGCAGCAACCTGAATCTTGCCCAGATGCGTTCCGGCTTTGCCTGCGCCTTGCACATGCACCAGCCGACGATTCCAGCGGGCGCCCATGGAGAGCTGATCTCGCATCTGCAATACATGCTGGAGCACCCGGGCGAGGGCGATAACCACAACGCCGAACCTTTTGCCCATTGCTATCGGCGCCTGGCAGATATCATCCCCCAGCTGATTGCAGAGGGCTGTAACCCACGGATCATGCTGGATTACTCTGGCAATCTGCTCTGGGGCCTGGGCCAGATGGGCCGCGTCGATGTGATCGAAGCCCTGCAGCAGCTCGCCTGCGATCCCGCCCTCCAGCCCCACGTGGAGTGGCTCGGCACCTTCTGGAGCCATGCGGTGGCGCCCTCCACCCCGATCCCCGATCTCAAGCTGCAGATCCTGGCCTGGCAACACCAGTTCAGGGCCCTGTTCGGCGCTCAGGCGCTGCAACGGGTGAAGGGGTTCTCCCCGCCGGAAATGCACCTGCCCAACCACCCCGACACCCTCTATGAACTGGTGAAGGCGCTCAAGGAATGCGGCTACCGCTGGTTGCTGGTGCAGGAGCACAGCGTGGAAAACCCAGATGGCAGCAGCCTGAGCCAGGAGCAGAAGTATCTACCCAATCAACTGGTGGCACGCAATTCCAGCGGCGCAGAGCTGTCGATCACGGCGTTGATCAAAACCCAGGGCTCCGATACAAAGCTGGTGGGGCAGATGCAGCCTTGCTATGAAGCGATGGGGCTCGGCCGGCAGGTGCTGGGAGCCAGCACGGTGCCGTCGTTGGTATCACAGATTGCCGATGGCGAGAATGGCGGCGTGATGATGAATGAGTTCCCGCCCGCCTTCCTGCAGGCCCATCGAACCATCGCCGCCAAGGGAACTGAAGCGGGCACTGTGGCGATCAACGGCACCGAATACCTCGAGCTGCTGGAGGCCGCCGGTGTCACCCCCGAGCAGTTCCCCAGGATTCAGGCGGTGCAGCAACACAAACTCTGGCAACAGCTGAGCGGCCCGCCCAGCCCTGCGGCCACCGAAGCCGCGATCGCCGAGCTCCAGGCCAGTGATTCCTCCTTTTCGATGGCCGGCGCCTCCTGGACCAACAACCTCAGCTGGGTGGAGGGCTACGCCAATGTGCTCGAACCGCTCACCCGCCTGAGCGCTCAGTTTCACCAGCTCTACGACCCTCAGGTGGCCAACGATCCAGGCATCACCAAAACGGAGCCCTACCAACAGGCGCTGCTCCACCTGTTGCTGCTGGAAACCAGCTGCTTCCGCTACTGGGGGCAAGGCACCTGGACCGATTACGCCAGCGAGATCCACAGGCGCGGTGTGGCGCAGCTGGAGCTCGCAGTTGCTGGCACCCTGCAGGTGGCCTGAACCGCTCGGCCGGCAGCACCACAACAACACCGTTGGCTCAGCCGGCCTCTCGATCAGGGTTCAGGAGTGCTCACAGGGCGCGTAATCGCTGATGCCGTGATAATTCACCAGCCAGCCAGCGTCTGCCGCCTGCACGGGGCGCACCTGGCGAACGGTTTCTGTCACCCAGCCCGGCAACAGGTTGTCTGCATTCGGCGCCAGCTCCTGCAGCACCCTGGATTCAATCGCCACCTGCAGCGGACATGGTTTCACCCCCCACAGGCTGGATGCCACTTCGCCAGTCGTGCCCATCACATCAACGCGCAACTGCAAGGCGATGGCGGTGGAATTCCTCACCACAAGATCCTTGTATCCGTAGGCCACGGCCGCATCACGACCAAGGGCATAGAAGCGCTGCTCGCCATAGGCATCAATGCTGTGGCAATGGCGCTCCAGCACCTCACAACCCGACAGCAAAAAGGTATTGAAGAGGTTGGTGGCCATCAGGCACAATCCACCACCAACCCCCACAGACACCTTCCCCTTCGTAAACACCGGCCCCGCTCGATAGCCTCTGCGCAAGCTCGGCTCACCCACGCGGTGGCTGAAGCTGAAGATCGCTCCCGCTGGTAGCAACAACCCATCGATGCGTTGCGCCGCCAATTGCAGGTTCCAAAGGCGATCTGCGCGAATCTGCGTGCTACCGCGATCGGGGATCGGCGTCTTGAACTCAGCCCACTGGTGGCCATATTGCGCAGCCGCAGCAGCATCCTGCTGGCGGGCATAGCGGAAGGCATGGCCCTTCCAGCAGGCAGTGCCTTGCTTCAGGGAGTGCCTGATCACACGCTTGCAGGCTGCCAGCATCGAAAGAAGGCGATCGGCCATCAGCTTTCGAGCCCATCACCTGCCATCAACTCTCAGGCCCATTCCCTGCCATCAACTCTCAGGCCCATCACCGGCCAGTTCTCCAGGGGTGAGGGGCTCCACGTCCGGGAAGAAGCGGGCCATGCAGGCATTGCAGACGCCGTGGGAGAACTCCACGTTGTCGTGGCTTTTGATGAAGGCCTCCACGCTCTGCCAGTAGCCCTTGTCGTTGCGGATGCCCTTGCAATAGGAGCAGATCGGGATCAGTTCCTCCATCACATTGATGCGCTCCAGGGCAGCAGCAAGCTGATCGGACACCCGCTTCAGCTCCAGCTGCAGCACCACCTGATGGGCCAGTACCTCAAGGGAATGCACCTGCGAGGCGCTGAGTTCACGGGGCTGGCGATCGATCACGCAGAGGGTGCCGATCTTTGCGCCCTCCGGTGTGCTCAGCGGCACGCCCATGTAGAACACGATATTCGGCTCACCGCACACCAGCGGGTTATCACGGAAACGCTCATCTTCGCGGGCATCCCGCACCACCAGGGTTTGCTCGCCAAGAATCGCGTGCGCGCAGAACGACACATCACGGCTCGTTTCGCTCACATCCACGCCCAGCTTGGATTTGAACCACTGGCGCTCCGCATCCACCAGGCTGATCAGCGCGATCGGCACATCGCACAGCTGGGCGGCCAGATAGGTGATGGCGTCGTAGGACGATTCGGCATCCGTATCGAGAATGCGGTAATTCTGCAGAGCCTCCAGGCGGGCTGCTTCGCGGGGAGCCACATTCGCGCGCATGAAAAGCCTGATCACCAGTTCAAACTTAGGGAAAGGCGATCATTGCGGCAAGACGGGGTTCACATCTCCTCATGGCGCAAAACCACGGTTTCCGTGCATGCGCATTGGGGGGTGCTGCCGGAGTAGACAAGAGTTGTGACGTGTCGTGAGGGCATCTGGCAGGCTGGTTTCTCCGTGCCACCGGCGCTTTCGGGTGGCCTCAGCGCCACCCGGACATCGCCATGGCCAGCTGGAGCCGCCAGCGCATTCGCCGCGAGAGCGTTCTTCTGGCCGCGATGATCTTCAGCGTGGCCGCGGTTGCGCTCAGCTTCAACTATTGGAGTGCCACCAGGCTGCTGCGCCAGGAGGTGCGCGAAAGCCTGCGCCACCTGGTGAGCATCGCCGCCAGACAGATGGATCCAGAGCTTGTGGCCGCAATCACCAGGCCCGAGCAGACGGGGAACTCGGATTATCGCCGCGCCAGTGCACCCCTGCTGGAGCTGCGCCGGGTCGTGCCAGAAATCTATTACGCCTATGTGTTCATCAACACGCCTGAAGGCCTGCGCTTCACGATCGACAGCACCTATTACATCCAGAACCAGAATTCCGCCAGCGCCGTCAGCGTCGGCGATCTCTACGTTGACCCGTCGGCAGATGCGCTTGAGGCCTCCAGATCCGGCGTGATCACGATCAGCTCCTAGCCCTACACGGACGATTTCGGCTCCTTCATGAGCGGTTTTGCCCCGATCCACAACAGCAATGGGGAGCTGGTGGGTTTCGTTGGCATCGATTTCTCGCTTGCCCAAGTGCAACGCAAGGAGTTCCCGCTGCAGCTCACCTATCTGCTGGCCCTGCTGGGCAGCGGCGTCTTTTCAATTCTGGCCGCCAACTTCTATCGCCGCTCCCTCAAGGCCCGCGCCAGAGCATTTGAAGCCATGGCTTCTGCCGAACGGGCCAAGACCACCTTTCTCGCCACCCTCAGCCACGAGATCCGCACCCCGATCAATGGTGTCCTCGGCATGACGGGCCTGGTGCTCGACACTGAGCTCTCCAGCCAGCAGCGGGAGTGCCTGGAGATTGTGAGCAGCTCGGGCGAATCCCTGCTCGCCCTGCTCAATCAGGTGCTCGACTTTGCCCGACTCGAAGCGGGAGACCTGGTGGTTGAGCTGGCGCCGTGCCCGTTGCCTGAACTGATGGAGGAGGTGATCGCCACCTGTCTGAGCCTGGCCAGAGCCAAGGGAATCGAACTGTCGTTGGTGGTGGGCGAAGACGTGCCACCGCTGATCCGCATCGACGGCCAGCGCCTGCGCCAGATCCTGCTCAACCTGATCGGCAATGCGATCAAGTTCACCGACGCCGGCAGGGTTGTGGTCTCTGTTCTGGCGGCCGAGGTCACGGCGGAAGACAGGGCGGAGGTCAGGGCGAAGGTCAGGGCGAAGGACACCGCCCACAAAGGAGAGCAGCCTGCATCCGCCTTGAGCTTCTCCGTTCTGGACACCGGAATCGGCATGGCCGCCGATCAGATCGAGCTCCTGTTCCGCCCTTTCTCCAAGCTGATCGGCTCTACTACCACGCCCCACGCCGGCACCGGCCTGGGCCTGGCCATCAGCCGGCAGCTGGTGGAGGCCCTCGGCGGCACGATCCAGGTGGAGAGCACCCCTGGCCAAGCAGTTCCGTGAGCTTCCTCCTGCCGGTGCTAACGGTGGCCTCAACGCCAGCTCCGAAGGCGAAGGCCGCTGCGTCTGCGCTCCAGACGCAGGCGTCAGCGCTGCACCCCCGGCCCAGCCGGAGGGCAGCAGCTTCGCGGCCTGCCATCCTCTGCGCATCCTGCTGGCCGACGACAGTGCGGTGAACCGGCGGCTCTGTGAGCTGATGCTGCGGCGCCTTGGCTATGAGCCCGAGTCCGCCGTCGATGGCCAGGAGGCGCTCGAACGCCAGCTTCAGCTCGACCCCGACCTGATCCAGATGGATGTGCAGATGCCACGGCTTGATGGTCTGGAGGCTACCCGCCGCATCCGTTCCGCCACCAGTGGTGCGGAGCGCCCCTGGATCGTGGCGGTCACCGCTTTCACTGCCGCGGAAGATCAGGCGGCAGCGCTGCAGGCGGGCATGAACGAGGTGCTCGGCAAGCCGCTCAAGAGCGAACCGCTCACCGCCACCCTTCTGCGTGCCCACGCCCGCTTCAGGGGGTGAGCTCCACGGCCTCTGGCGGAGTTGCCAGCACCAGGCGCAACAGCACCGGTGCCAGGAAGGTGGTGCCCATCACCATCAGCAGAATCGCCGCCTCCAGCGAGGGGCCCAGCACGCCGGTCTGGGTGCCGAGGCCAAGGAAGATCAGGCCCACTTCGCCGCGGGGCATCATGCCCAGCCCCACCGCCAGCCGGTTGGTGGGCTCCTTGCTGAGGTAGCTCCAGCCCGCCGCCACCTTGCTCACCACCGCTGCTGCCAGCAGAAAGGCCGCCATCACCAGCCCCTCGTGATTGGCCGCATCGAAGGGGTTGAGCACGGCCAGATCGAGGCCGCTGCCGATCAGCACGAAGAACACCGTGGCGAACAGCGCCACCAATGGCTTCACCGCCGCCTCGATCTCTTTGCGATGGCGGGAGGAGCTCAGGATCAGGCCGCCGGCGAAGGCGCCGAGGGCGGCCTCCAGCCCGAACGCCTGGGCCGCAAAGCAGGCCAGCGACAGCACCAGGAACCCCGCCACCACCACTTCACCCGGCGCGCGCAGGCGGTCGAGCAGCCAGTCGAAGGCGGGAGCGGCGGTGCGGCTCAGCAACAGGGCCACCGCCACGAACACCGCAGCGGCAGCCACCAGCTTGAGCACTGGCGCCAGGGCGAACCCTTCGCCGCCCGCCAGCGCCACCACCACCGCCAGGATCACGATGCCGAGGATGTCATCGAGCACGGCCGCGCCGATCACCGTCTGGCCATCGCGGCTGCGCAGAAACTTCAGCTCGCCCAGCACGCTGGCGGTGATGCCGATGCTGGTGGCGGTCATCGCGGCACCGGCGAAAATCGCCGGCAGCAGCGGCACGCCGAACAGGGCATACAGCCCGAACGTGCCCAGGGCGAAGGGCAGCACCACGCCGGTGAGCGCCACGGTGATCGCCTGCACCCCCACCGCCATCAGTTCCTCCAGCTCGCTCTCGAGGCCGGTGAGGAACAGCAGCGCAAACAGGCCGATCTTGCCCACCGACTGCAGGTTGCTGAAGCTGTGGTCGTAGATCTCCTGCACCTGGGCCGGCTCCACATGGGCCAGGGAGGCGATCGCGCCCTGGGCGGTGCCGTTGAGCGCACTGGCCAGCTCCGGCGCCAGAATCAGATGCAACCCCGACACGCCGATCAGCACCCCGGCCACCAGCTCGCCGAGGATGGCCGGCAGACCGAACCGCACCATCAGCTCGGCCAGGGCGCGGGCGGCGAACAGGATCACGATGAAGCGACCCACCTGGATCAGGGTTTCGGCCGCTTCGATCTGATGGCCCCCGGTGGCAAGCAGCAGGGCTGGAAGATCCATGGCACGCACAAGGCGGTGTGCCCGGCATCCTTTCATCTCTGCCGGGAGATCGGCCCCGCCATGGGCAGACCGCGATCGGAGGGTCTCGAACCGGGAAGCGACGCAGCCAAGGGCGGCTTGCGGCACCCCGTCAGACTGAAATCCCTGAGCAGGCCTTTAGGTTCCAGCGATGGGAAGGTCCAACAGGCCATTACGGCGGCGGCAGCGCCACAGGCCGGTCCTCTCCAGCGAGGTTCCAGCGACCCAGGAACGCCCTGTGTCGCTGGGTGTGGTGATCGCCATCGGTGTGGTGCTGTTCAGCCTGCCGGTGCTGCTCACCAACGTGCAGCAGACGGGCGATCCGCTCCAGGTGCGGCGGGAGCTGCGCAAGTTCTGAGCACACGTCCGGCCCGGCCCGGCCTGCTCAGGGCAGGGTGAAGCCTGAGGTGTTCAGGTGCTTGAGATCGAGCAGCACCACCGTGAACCACCCCAGCAGGGCCAGGCCGCCGATCACCGCAACCACCACCAGCAAGCTGGCCAGCGCTGATTTGGAAGAGCCGCTGTCGTTCGGCACGCGCAGGATCAAAGGGGTGTTCACTGTCCCACAAGCGGGCCAGAGCGGCTTACCAGGGCAGCAGTTCACCGTTGGCATGCCAGAAGCTGCCGGAGCTGGCGAGGCTGAGCGCGTCGATGCGGGCCAGCAGCCCCTGCACCGACTGCTCCACGCTGATGCCCTGCGCCGTGAAGCCCGTCATGCGGGTGCGCACCAGGCCGGGGTGCAGGATCGCCACGGCGATGCCGCGCGGTGCCAGGTCGATCGCCAGCGATTTGCCCGCCATGCAGAGCGCCACCTTCGACATCCGGTAGCCGTAGGAGCCGCCGGAGCTGTTGTCGGCGATCGAACCCATGCGGCTGGTCATCAGGATCACCTTGGCGCCGGCCGGCAGCTGGGGCAGCAGGGCCCGGGTGAGCCGCAGCGGCGCCACCGCATTCACCTCGAACTGGCGGCGCAGGCTGATCGGATCGAGATCCTCCAGGCTGGTGCGCTCCAGGATGCCGGCGTTGTGGATCAGGCCATCGATCGCCTGCCCGTCGAGCCGTTGCAGCAAGCCGGCCACGGCGGCATCGGAGGTGATGTCCACGTCCTGCTCGATCCGCACCCCCAGCGCCTCCAGTTCAGGCGAGGGCGTGCGGCAGGCGGCAATCACCGTGTCGCCGCGCGCCTGAAGTTGGCGGCAGTATTCGGTGCCGATGCCGCGGTTGGCACCGGTGACGAGAAACGTGGCCATGGGATGAACCGAGCGGCACCGCGAGCTCTGGAGCCTATCGGCGACACCGGCAGGCCTTGCACGGCCCAGGCTGGCGGCCGCTGCCGTTCTGTTGCGATGCTGAGCCGATGAACTTGCACACGTTCGATCCGGTTGATGTGGTGGTGGTGGGCGGCGGCCTCTCGGGGCTGGTGGCGGCCCGGGAGCTGCGGGCGGCGGGCCGCTCCGTGCGCCTGATCGAGGCGGCCGCGCAGCTGGGTGGCCGCATGACCGGCCAACGGGTGGACCTCCCCTGCCAGGGTTCTGCAGCGGCAGCCCCGGCTTCCAGCCCCTGGATCGACCTGGGCGGCCAGTGGGTGGGCCCCACCCAGACCCGCTTCCTGGCATTGCTGGAGCGCTATGGCATCCGCCGCTTCGACTCCCCCCATGACGGCGAAACGGTGCTGGTGTTCGCCAGCACGCGCTGCACCTTCGCCGGCTTCTTCCAGGGCTTCCCGGAAGGCCAGCCGCCGGCGGTGCCCAGCGCCGACTGGGACGACGCCATGGCGGCACTGGAGCGCTTCCAGGCGCTGGTGGAGCAGCTGCCCGAAGGCCACCCGCACCACCATCCGGCCGCCGCCGCGCTTGATCAACTCAGCTTCCAGGACTGGATCGACGCCAACACCCACACCCCCTTCGCCGCCTGGTATTTCGCCTACTTCTGCCGGGCCGTGGGCTTCCTCGGTCCGGCCGAGCCGGAGCAGGTGTCGCTGTTGCACGTGCTCTGGGGCCAGCGCACCGCCGCCCAGGGCGAGCACCCGGAGGAGGAGCTGCTGCATGGCGGCGCCGGCCAGTTGCCGGCATTGCTGGCTCGGGAGCTGGGTGAGGGCGTGGTGCGGCTGGGGGAACCGGTGCGGGCCGTCAACCAGCTGGACCCCGGCGGGCCTGTCGACACAGCGAGCGGACCCCCTGATCACGCCTCTGCTGAAGGCAACGGACCCGCACCAGCCCACCCGGTCCTGGTTCACACCGACCAGGCCCGCTATCCCTGCCGTGCGGCGATCGTAGCGATGCCACCGGCGCTGGCCACCCAGCTGCGCTTCAGCCCCGAGCTGCCCGCCGATCGGCTGGAGCTGCAGCAACGGATGGAGATGGGTGCCTGCGCCAAGGTGCTGGTGGTGTATCGCACGCCCTGGTGGCGGCAGCAGGGGCTGTCGGGCATTGCGATCGGCGATCGCCCCTGGGTGGAGCTCTGCGCCGACAGCTCCGACCCGGAAAGCGGCACCGGCGTACTGGCTGCCTTCGTGGTGGGCCACCGCTACGCGCGCTGGGCGCCGCTGGCTGCCGAGGCGCGCCGGCAGGCGGT
This sequence comes from uncultured Cyanobium sp., assembly GCA_937919075.1. Lineage (GTDB taxonomy): Bacteria > Cyanobacteriota > Cyanobacteriia > PCC-6307 > Cyanobiaceae > MW101C3. Next base: position 13,035 of record CALFOF010000165.1, read on the forward strand.
GCTGGGCGATCTGGCCGCCTATCTGGGCTCCGAAGCGCTCGATCCCCTGGCCTACGTGGAAAAAGACTGGCCTGCGGTGCCTTTCGTGGGCGGTGCCTACGCCGCCTGGATGCCGCCCGGGCTCTGGAGCCGCTGCGGCGATGCCATGCGCCGGCCCCATGGCGCGGTGTTCTGGGCTGGCACTGAAGTGGCCGAGCGCTGGCCTGGCTTCTTTGACGGAGCGGTGCGCAGCGGTGAGGAAGCCGCGGCGGCGGTGCTGGCGCGGCTGGGCTGAACGGAGGTGCGGCGGAGCGGAGGTGCGTGGCGGGCCAGCTCAGCCCTCCAGGCACTCGCCCACAGGCCTGGAGGCCGGATCCTGCGCCAGGCCCAGATCGCCCGTGGCGAGGCGTCGCCGCAACTCCCGCCCGAAGGCGCGGCTGAGCGCCTTAGCCCTGTGCTGCTGCCAGCGGCGCGCCATGCCCACAGCCTTGACAGCCAGCATGGCGCCCCAGATCAGCGCTGCGATCGTGTGGGGCGTGGGGTGGTCCATTGCTCACCAGTCTGGCGGCAGCGGGAGCAGCTGGCCCTACCTTGCAGCGATGGCCAGTTCTGCCACCTCCGTCCCTTACTTCGAGGTCCAGGCGGTGGAGGCCTGGCTCGGCCTACGCAAGGTGTTCGAGAACCTCAGCGTGCAGTTCCAGCGCGGCGAGCATGCCGTGGTGATGGGCCCCAACGGCTCCGGCAAGAGCTCCTTGATCAAGCTGATCAGCCGCGAGCTCTATCCGGTGGTGAAACCGGGCTCGGCGCTGCGGCTGTTCGGCAGTGAAACAGTGAACTTGTGGCAGTTGCGCCGCCGCATCGGTCTGGTGTCCCAAGACCTGCAGGCCGGCTACGTGGGGCGGGTGCCTGCCGCCGATGTGGTGCTCTCCGGCTTCTTCGGTTCGGTCGGCATCGGCCGCAGCCAGGTGGCCATCGCCGCCCAGCGCGAGCGCATGCGCGAGCTGATGGAGCAGCTGGGGCTGGCGGATCTGGAGGAGCGCCCTTACGCCCAGCTCTCCGACGGCCAGCGCCGCCGCCTGCTGCTGGCCCGAGCGCTGGTGCATCAACCCGAGGTGCTGGTGCTCGATGAGCCCACCAACGGCCTGGATCTCCAGGCCCGGCACCAGCTGCTTGAACTCCTGCGTGGCCTGGCCCGGGCCGGCACCACCCTGCTGCTCGTCACCCACCAGATCGACGCGATCATCCCGGAGATCAGCCGCTGCGTGCTGCTGCGCCAGGGGGCGGTGGTGGGCGATGGCCCGGCCGCCACCCTGCTGCAGGATGCCCCGCTCAGCGCCCTGTTCGACACGCCGTTGCGGGTGGTGAGCGCCAATGGCTACCGCCAGGTGCTGCCCGGCAGCTGAGCCGTCGGGCTCACCCGTAACCTGACCCCCTGACCCATCGTTGTTGCCCATGCATCCGTTGCCGCTGCATCTCGAACCCGGCAGCGACCTGCGCGCCAGCCTCGAGCAGCTGGCCGTGGAGCACAACGCCGCCGGCTTCGTGCTGGGGGTGGTGGGCAACCTCTCGCGTGTGGCCTTTCAGTGCCCGGGGCGATCGGAGCCCTCGGTGCTGGAAGGTGATCTGGAGATCATCACCCTGCAGGGCACGCTCTCGCCCCAGGGGGTGCATCTGCACCTGAGCCTCTCCGATGCCGATTGCCAGGTGTGGGGGGGCCACCTGGAGCACGGCACGGTGGTGCTCAAGGGCGCCGATCTGCTGGTGGGTTTCCTGGCCGGCGGGCCTGAGCCCGAACCGCCCGCCGCCGCCCCACTGGCAGTGAGTCCCCACCCGCAGGGCGAGCTCCGCGTCGAGATCGCCGTGCTGCCCGGCTGCCCCTATTCCGCCCGCGCCCAGCGCATGCTGCGCACGCTCGGCATCGCCCACCGGGTCCACACCGTCACCAGCGACGACCAACGCCAGGCGCTGCAGGAGCACACCGGCATCAGCACCCTGCCGCTCGTGTTCGTCGATGCGGCCTGCATCGGCGGCTACGACGCCCTCGCCGACCTGCATCTGCGCGGCGAACTCGACGGCCTGCGCTGACGCGGCTCAGGCTGTAGGCGGTGCCGTTGGAGAAGCCGCCGGAGGTGCGGTTGGAGATGCGGAAGGCGGTGCTGAAGGCGGCATGGGCTGTGTCGCCCCAGATCCTGCGCCGCTGTTCTGCAACCTGCTGAGCGCTTCAGCCAGCTCACTGGGCCATTCGAGCTGCAGTTTGGCGCCGCTCAGGTGCACATCCCGCTGGGGGAACGGCACGGTGATCTGGTGCTTGTGCAACACCGCTTCGATGCGGAAGTTGAGGTCGCTGATGATCTGGTATTGGCGCATCGGCTGCTGGATCCACACCAGCAGATGGAACTCCAGGGCACTGTCACCGAAGCCCTTGAACAGCACGGAAGGCGGCGGATCCTGCAGGATTCCCGCATAGCCGTCGCAGGCCTCCACCAGGGCGCTGCGCACCGCTTCGCAGTCGGCGCCATAGGCCACACCCACCGGCAGGATCAGGCGAGAGGTGGGGCTGCCGTGGCTCCAGTTCACCACCTGGGATTCGAGGAATTCCGCATTCGGCACAATGATTGACACACGATTGAGCGTCATCACCTCCGTGCAACGCAGGCTGATGCGTCGCACCGTGCCCTGCAGATCGCCCACCTCCACGAAATCTCCCACCTCGATCGGCCGCTCGAAAATGATGATCAGGCCACTGATGAAGTTCTTGGTGATGCCCTGAAGCCCAAGGCCCAGGGCCACGCCGAACACACTGGCGAACAGGGCGAGCGAGCTGAGGTCGAGGCCCCACAGCTGCAGCAGCACCAGGGTGCCGATGAACAGCAGCACGTATTGCAAGCTGATGCCGATCGCCGCCTGCGAGCCGCTGCCGATGCCGGTGTACGCCAGCACCCGCACACGCAAGAGCTGCTGCAGCCAACCCAGCACCTTCGCCAGCAGCACGAACAACGCGATCAGCACGATCGCGTCGAGCACAGAATAGCTGCGCTGCCCCAAGGGCAGAAACGGTGACGCCAGGCTGTCGGTGAGGGCCACCCGCAGCCGCTCCATCCAGATCCGCGTCACCGGGAACATCCCCAGGCCGCGGGTGACCACCACAAACCAGACCACCGCCTGCAGGGCCCGCAGCAGCGCGCGCGGCAGGAAGCGGGAACTCAGCTCGCTGTAGCCCTTGGTGGATGCTGGCGGCGGTTCCGCCCAGGCCAGCGGAAAGATCCGCCGCGACAGCAGTTGCAGCAGCCGTTGCACCAGCAGCGCCCCAGCCACCAACGCGAGGCTCAGCAACGCCAGGCGCTGGATGGTGGCCGGCTCCCGTTCCAGGCGGCCACGCGCCAGGGCCTGCTCCAGCTGCGCCCGCCAGCGCTCGGCCATCTCCTCGGTGCTCACCCCCTCGGTGGTGTCGCGGCGGGTGACGGTGAGCAACGGCCTGGCATCGATGCTGATCACCGGCAGGCCGTTGCGTTCGATCACGGCGATCGGCGGGTTGCGGCGGGCATCCAGCGCCCGCTGCAGCGCCCCGTTCACCGGCTCCACCCGCTGCTCGGCGCTGAAGTCGTTCGACGCCCACACCTGAAACAACTGGCGGCCATCGCCCTGCACGTAGGCCCACGGCACCTGGCTCTGGCGAATGGCTTGGGTGTCGGCGCGCACCGAACGCGGCGCCGGGCCGAGGCCTGGCAGCGCCAGGAGCAGCACGCCCAGCAGCAGCCCCAGCCCCGCCTGCCGCCAGCGCCGCGGCAGCCCCCTCAACGCCTGGCGCCGCTGGGCACCACCTGCATGCCGATCGGCGCCAGGGCAATCAAGGCCAGCTTGATGTGCTGGATGCCGAAGGGAATGCCGATGATCGTCACGAAGCAGGCCACCGCCGAGCTGAGGTGGCCGATCGCCAGCCACCAACCCGCCAGCAGGAACCAGAGGATGTTGCCCACCAGGCCCAGCGGGCCGGTGCCGAAATCCGTGCGGCCAGTGAGCTCACGGCGGCTCACGGCCTCCTGCCCGAAGGGCCAGAAGGCGAAGTTGCCGATCACGAAGCAGGCACGCGCCCAGGGCAGCCCCACGATCGTGATCGCCGCCACCAGGCCGGCCAGCCACCAGCCGACTCCCATCAGGAAGCCCCCCAGCACGAACCAGAGGATGTTGAGCAGAGTGCGGATCATCCCTCCACCCTGCCGCAACTCCTGCCCGCTGGCCCGTCGCCGCCACCGGCCTTGGCCCGATGCAGCAACGGGCACAGCCATGGGCACCGGGCCCCGCTACAAGAAACTTGACATCCCTTCGGAGCGGCCGGATCCATGGCGCCGGAACGCTTCTTCCTCGAACTTGAGCCCCCCGCAGCCCAGCTCGCCGCGGCCCCCCACGTGGTGGTGGTGGGTGGTGGCTTCGCCGGCCTGCGGGTCTGCCAGGCCCTGGCCAACCGGCCGGTGCGGGTCACCTTGATCGACAAACGCAACTTCAACCTGTTCCAGCCGTTGCTCTATCAGGTGGCCTCCGGCCTGGTGTCGGCCGCGGATGTGGCGTCGCCGCTGCGCCAGATGGTGGGCCAGGCGCCCAACGTGCAGGTGCTGCTGGGGGAGGTCACCGATGTGGATCTCGAAGGCCGCACGCTGCTGTTCAACGGCCATCACTACGCCTACGACCAGCTGGTGCTGGCCTGCGGATCGGGTTCCGCCTACTTCGGCCACGAGGAATGGCGGCCGCTGGCTCCGCCGATGAAGATCCTTGAGCACGCCCAGGAGATCCGCCGCCGCCTGCTGATGGCCCTGGAGGAGGCGGAGCAGACCCCCGATCCGCAGCGTCGCCGCTTCCTGCAGACCGCCGTGGTGGTGGGGGCCGGACCAGCCGGCTGTGAGCTGGCCGGCTCCTTGATCGAGCTGATGCATTCCGCCATTCGCCGCGATTTCAAGCAGCTCCGCCCAGAGGCCTGCCGCGTGCTGCTGGTGGATGCGGTGGACCGGGTGCTGCCAGTGATGCACCCGAGCCTGTCGGCAGCGGCAGCGGGCTATCTCAGCCGCCAGGGCGTGGAGTTGCGGCTGGGAACAATGGTGGCGGCGATCGAGCCGGGCAAGGTACGGCTCAAGGGGCAAGATGGCACCGAACCGCTGGAGGCGGCCACGATCTGCTGGACCGCCGGTGTACGCGCCTCCCGCCTGGGTGCCCTGCTGGCCGAGAAGAGCGGCTGCAGTGTGGACCGGGGCGGACGGGTGCAGGTGGCGCCTGATTTCTCGCTGCCCACCCACCCCGAGGTGCGGGTGATCGGCGATCTCTGCCATTACAGCCACACCAGCGATGGTGCCCCCCTGCCCGGCATGGCCGGACCGGCGGTGCAGATGGGCGCCTGGGTGGCGAAGGACATCCTCAAGCGCCTGGCGGGCCAGGCCAGCACCCCGTTCCGTTGGCTGGATCTGGGCAGCATGGCGGTGATCGGGCCGATGTATGCGGTGGCGGATCTGCGCGGCGTGCGGGTCACGGGCTTCCCGGGCTGGCTGCTGTGGGGGCTGGCCCACCTGGCCTTCATCCCCGACACTGAAAACCGCATCACCCTGCTGAGCCGCTGGCTGTGGCAGATCGCCACCCGCCAGCGGCGCGCGTTGCTGATCACTGGCCGGCCCGATCAGCACATCGGCGTCGATGTGGGCCTGGCCCGCGCCCAGGGCCTGGCGCTGGCGGCCGACGAGGAAGCGGCGGCGGCATGAAGCGGCCAGCACGATGAGCAGCGGCATCCTCGACGTCGATCTGCTGGCCTTCGAAAACGGCAGCCGCGCCGCCCGGGCCGCCGTGGTGGACGGCGTGCGCCGCAGCCTGGCCACCGGCTTTGTGTATGCCCGCGCCGATCTCTCCACCGATCTGCTCGATGCCACCTACGGCCGGCTGGGCCGCTTCTTCGCCCTTGAGCCGGCGATCAAGCAGCGCTTCGTGGCCAGCGGTGCCAGCGGCCAGACGGGCTACACCGGCCTGCTGGTGGAAACCGCCGCCGGCCACAGCCATGCCGATTGGAAGGAGATGCTCAACTGGGCGGCGCCGCTGCCGGCGGCGCACCCGTTGCGGCGCCGCTTTCCGCTGCACTACCCCGAGCCGCTGCTGCCCGAAGCGGTGGTGCCAGGGCTGAGCGTGGTGCTGCAGGAGTTTCACGCCGCGATCGCCACGCTGCAGCGCCGCTTCCTGCGGGTGATCGCCGTGGGGCTGGGGGCCGCCGAAGGCTTCTTCGATGCCGTCGTCGAAGACGCCCCCACCCTCACCCGCGCGATCCGCTACCCACCGATGGCCGAGGCGCCCTCAGGCCCCCACCTCTGGGCCGCCCCCCACGCCGACATCAACCTGATCACGGCCCTGCCGCGCGCCACCGGCCCGGGCCTGCAGGTGCTGGTGGAGGGAGAGTGGGTCGATGCGTTGCCGCCGGAAGGGCAGGTGATCATCAACAGCGGCCTGATGCTGGAGCGGCTCAGCAACGGCCACATCCCGGCCGGCTGGCACCGGGTGATCGCCCCGCCGGCCCCGGCCGCTGAGGCCGGATCTGCGGCTGCCAGCGGGCGCCTCAGCGTGGTGCAGTTCTGCCACGCCCGCCCCAGCACGGTGCTGCAGCCGTTGCCCTGCTGCTGCGCGCCCGACACCCCCCAGCGCTACGCGGCGATCAGCGCCGCCGATGCGCTCGAAGACGTGCTCTACCGCATCAACTTGCTCGAGGCAGCCCCCGCCCCTGGCGGTCCACCAGCTGACGCGGCAGCGTCTGCGGCGCCACCGCCCGCAGCGTGCGCAGGTTGATCGCGGTGCTCACCGGCCGGCCGCCGCGGCGTGGCAGATCGAGCACGGTGAGCGTCTGAAACGGAGCGGCGCTGCTCAGCAGCAGGCGGCGCGGACCGCTGCCCATCGCCCCCAGCGCCAACAGATCGAGCTCCCCCAGCCGGCCGGGGAAATAGGCGTGGTGGTGGCCGCTGATGTAGGCCGCCACGTTGTGGCGATCCATCAGCTGACGCAGGCTGGTGGCATCGCGCAGCACGTTGCCGGCGGTGTCGCGCCCCTGGGCCACCGCCCGCAGGGGCAGGTGCCCCACCACCAGCCGCTGCCGCGCCGCGCGGGCCGCCGCGGATCCAAGGCTGCGGTCAGCCCAGCGCACCTGCTCCGCCGGCACCACCGCGGAGGAGGCGTCCCACACCAGCACGAACAGGTCCTGCTGGCGGAAGGAATAGAAGAACGGAAAGCCGCTGCCATCCACGAAGGTGAGACCGAGCGCCTGCTTCTGGCGGTTCCAGAACCGCTCCGCTTCGGCCCTCTCGCGCGCAAACAGGTAGCCGGCGCCCTGGCGCAGGTTGGAGGCATCGTGGTTGCCCATCGCCGGCGCAAACGGCAGGCCGGCACGGCGCAATGGCACCAGCACGGAGCGATCGAAGCCGGCCCACATCGCCTGCAGCTGCGCGCTGCTCAAGCTGGCCTTCTGGCCCGCCACCATGTCACCGGCGCAGAGCACCAGATCGGCCTGCAGCGCTGGGATCAGGGCCACCCCCCGGTGCACCTGCTCGATGTAAGTGGTGGAGCCGTAGCTGGCGTTCAGATCGCCGATCAACGCCACGCGCAGATCACCGCGCGGCGGCAGGCTCAACCCGGCCGGCAGGCGGCTGGCCGTTTGGGCGGCGGCGCTGCGCAGGGCGCCGAACGCCAGGCCCGCCAGCCCCAGGCCGCCCAGGCCCAGCAGCTGGCGGCGGTTGAGCGAGGGGGGCATGGGAGCAAACCGGGTGGCGATCTCGAAAGCATGGGCGAGACGTGGCCGATGCGCCAGCCGTTGTGCTGCAGCGGGCGCAGCGCGCACAGCGGGCCGGCAGGATCCGGCGGAACAGCTGACGCGCTTTCTCGGCCCGCTGGGCTGGCGGCGGCCTGAGCTCAGCTCACCACGACATCGGTGACGCGGCCGCCGAGGCGCTGCACCCGTTGCAGCGCCTCGTTCATGCGCGATTAGGGCACCCGCAGCACGTAGGCGCTGCTGCGCACATAGCCGTTGTCGGCCAGGCCGGTAGCGGAGATCGTCACCACCCGGGAACCGCTGTCGCTGGTGGAGCGAACCCCCGCCGACACCCGCAGCGCTTCCACCCGCTGCTCGCCAGACGGCGCGCGACGCTCGCCGCCCCACGCGTCATCGTTGAACAGGTTGGTGGCGGAGCTCACCAGCGCCTTGAAGGGCCCGTCGGTGGACACAACCACGGCCCGGCCCATGGACCCACGCACCGGCAGGGCGCGGTCCTGGTGCAGCGCCTTGCCGAGGCGGAACTGGGTACCAGAGGGATCGCCCTTCACCGATGCCGCAGCACCACGGGCCAACTGCATCAACCAGGAGAACTGGCGGCCTTCATGGCCTGGCGAATAATCCCAGCCATGCAGATAGGGAACGGTGTCCTGCCCGAAGCGTTGCTGGTAGTCATCGCCGTCGATGTAGGAGTCGATTTCGGCATCGAAGCCCTCCTCCTGCAGGATCGTGAAGTGGTGCAGCATCTCAGCGCGGTTCTGCGGCGCGCGGCCGAGCAGATGCTTGTGGTTCAGCTCGATGAAGCGGTAGGGATTGCAATTCTCGAAGAAGCGCTCGCGGTACAGCCCGCTCTTGGCGACGGTGCGCACGAGTTCGGCACGCTCAGGAAGCCATTGCGGAACAGTGATTCGGCTCCGGTGAGGCGCTCATTGGCCATCACATACTGGGCACCTCGAATAATCAGCTATTTGCAAAGTCTCTCTGGACACGAAAAAGCCGCCAAAGAGGCGGCAGAGCAGGAGAACCTTA
>CALFOF010000166.1 GCA_937919075.1 uncultured Cyanobium sp.
GCGCCATCCGGCTGCCAGTCGCCGAGATCGAAACGCACACTCACCACCGTTTCGGCGGCCTTGCCCTGGCGCAACACGGCGCTGTTGATCAGATCCGGCAGGCGCTCCGCCCGCATGCCGCGGCTGGAGGCCAGGCCCAGGCAAAAGAGCACCGCATCAAGGATGTTGCTCTTGCCCGAACCGTTCGGCCCCGTGACCACGGTGAAGTTGGGTTCGAGGCTGATCGCCAGCGATCCGCCGAACGACTTGAAATGTTTGAACTCGACCTGATTGATGTGAACCAACAGGCCCGCGCGCCGAGCAAGCCGAATCTATCGGACTCCGACACATTCTCAACCCCCTCCTGCGACCTGCTGTTTAGCCTGGAACCACAAGCGTCACCCCCGGGCAGCCCATGGACCAGCACACCCCGACGCTCAGCGCCGAACGGTTCCGCGAGCGGTTCGAGGCCCTGCTGCCCACCATCCAGCAGGAATGGCCCCAGGTGGCGCGCGAAACCCTCGAAGCCACCCGCGGCAGCTTCGATGAGGTGGCTTCCCTGATCGCCGAGCACACCGGCCGCACCGTCAGTGGCGTGCGCGGCCAGCTGCTCGATCTGCTCCATGGCGCCTCCGACCAGACCCGCCAGCTGGCCGATCGCCTCGGCCCGCTGGAAGAGCAGCTGGAGAACCTGCTCGACGATCTGAACACCAGCCTGCGGCCCCGCCTTGAGAAGCCGGTACGCGAGCGCCCGCTGCTGGCTGTGAGTGTGGCGGCGGCCGTGGGGGTGGTGGTCGGTCTGCTGCTCTCCAGCGGTCGGCGCTCCGCATGAGCGGCAACAACCATCGCCGCAGCGACGACGGCCCTGGCATCGGGCGCGTTGCCGCAGGGCGCATCACCGCCCTGGTGGCCTCGGTGATGGACCTGCACGTGCGCATCGCTCTGCAGGAAGCCGACAAGGAAAAGCGCCGCCTGATCAGCGGCGGCCTGCTGCTCGGTGCCGGTATCAGCATGGTGATGCTGGCAACTGTGGCCAGTCAGCTGGCACTGGTGCTCTGGCTGCAGCTGGGGCTGGCCTGGGGCTGGATCCGCTCGGTTCTGGCCGTGATGGCGCTCGATCTGATTCTGGCCGGAGTGTTCCTGCGCATCGGCGGGCAGCTCACCAAGGGGCCCTATCTGCCCCAGACCACCGCCGGACTGACCAAGACCACGCGGGCGATCCTGGGCCGCTGATCCCCGCGCCGAGCGGTCGCGCTCAGCGGAGCCGTTCATCGGATCGTGTAGTTCAGCCAGCGGCAATCGATGCCGCCGTTGCTCACCGGAACGCGCCGGCTGGCCTTCATGCGCAAGGCGCCGGTGTGGGCGGCGTTGCCGCTGAGCAGCCACAACGACCAGCCGGAGCAGCGCTCCTTGAGCAGGCGGCCGAGATCGCTGTAGAGCGCCTCCAGATCGTCGTCAGCGCCGAGCCGCTCGCCATAGGGCGGGTTGCAGACCAGCACGCCGGGGGTTTCCGGCGGCTGGAAGTCACGCACGTCGCCGGCCTGCAGGTCGATCCAGGGGGCCACACCAGCCGCGGCGGCATTGTGGCGTGCCTGCTCCAGCACGGCCGCGTCCTGCTCGCGGCCCACGATCGGCGCCAGCGGGCTGCCGTCGGCCAGACCGGTGCGGCGGCGGCTGGCGGCAGCAGCCACCGCCTGCCGCCACAGCTCCGGGTCGAAGTCGGGCCAGCTCTCGATCGCGAAACGGCGCGGCTGGGGCTGACCGCTGGCGTCATCCAGCAGCCCCGGAGCCCTCGCCAGCGCCAGACAGGCCGCCTCGATCAGCAGGGTGCCCGAACCGCACAGCGGATCCGCCAGCGGCACCCGGCCATCCCAGCCCGTGCAGGCGATCAGGCCGGCAGCCAGGTTTTCCTTGAGCGGTGCCAGGCCCATGGCTGCCCGCCAGCCGCGGCGGTGCAGGCTGCTGCCGGCGGCTTCCACACTCAGCTGCGCCTGGCCGCCGCCCAGGTGCAGCTGCAGGCTGAGATCGGGATGGTCCAGGTCGATGCCGGAGCGGCGGCCGTGGCGCTGGCGCTGCAGATCCACCAGCGCATTCTTCACCTGCAGGGCTGTGAAGTGGCTGTGGTTGAGGCCCGGGGCCGAGCCGGTCACATCGACGCGGAAGCTGGCGTCCGGCGGCAGCCAGCGGTCCCAGTCGGCGGCCCGTTGGATGCCCTCGTAGAGCGCATCGGCGCCCGCACAGGGAAAGGCCGCCAGGCGCCGCAGCAGGC
>CALFOF010000167.1 GCA_937919075.1 uncultured Cyanobium sp.
GACCCGCCGCTTCCGCCGGGCTGTGGCGTGCCACCTTCTGGGCGCTCAGGCCCGATGCGGAGGCCGCGCTGACCAGGCCGGTGGCTGGGGTGCTGTCCGGGTGCGGCATCAGCACGAGGCCCACGCTGCCAAGCGCTTCGTGCAGGGGGGGATCCTCCAGCCCATCGAGCCAGGCCGGCAGCTGATCGCGCAACGCGGGCAGCTGGGCGGCGAAGGCGTCGATCAGATCGTCTTCGCTGTAGCCCCGTCGCCAACGGCCGCGCGTGTGCCACAGCGCGCGCAACACGGCCGCCAGACAGGACCCAGCCTGCCGCAGACGCAGATCCAGCACCAGGGCCATCACGGCACCTTTGAGGTAGTAGCTGATCTGATTGTCCCCGCTGTAGGCGTCTTGCCGGTACAGCTTCACCCAGGCTTCCTGGCTGCTCTGGCGCAGGGTCTGGCCGAGCAGACGGCCGGGGGTGAGCAGGTAGCGGCTGAGCTCACTGCCGAGTTCGTCCAGCAGGTCGGCGTCGCTGCCGATGCCGGCCAGCAGCGGCAGGAACTGGTCGTAGTAGCTGGTCACCCCCTCGGCGAACCAGAGGCTGGGCACAACCGTGGGGCGGTCGTAGTCGATCGGGGTGAGCTCCGCCGGCCGCAGCCGCCGCACGTTCCACTGGTGCAGGTATTCATGGCCCACCAGCTGCAGAAACCTGCGGTAGCCGCCAGGCTTGGCCAGCTCCTCCATGCCGTACTGCAGCACGGTGGCGTTGTCGTGCTCAAGGCCGCCGAAGCCCCGCTCCAGCAGGTGCAGCACAAACAGGTAGGAGGGGGCGGCCGGAGCCGCTGCACCCATCAGCCGGCAGCAGGCGGAACACACCGCCGTCACGTCGTCGAGCAGGTGGGGGTGGCGCTCCAGCAGCGGATCGGGGTTTCCCCCCACCGCCGACCAGCACACCCAGCGGTGCGTCACCCCGTGCACCGCGAAGTCATGCCAGTGGTGCGGCCCCGCCTCCACCGGAGCATCCACCAGCTGGTCGAAGCTGCCGGCGATCCAGCGGTGTTCGCCTGGCCCGCTGAGAAACGGCAGCGGCACGAACGGCTGCCAGCCGTCGGGCAACAGCAGCTGCAGGTGGTGCGGCATCCAGCGCGCCCCGTTCACCTGCAGCGCCAGGGCGGCCAGGGCCAGGCTGGCGTGGTCGTCGTCGAGGTGGCAGGTGCGCACCGTGAGCTCGGTGGCCATGGCGGCGTAGTGCACCTCCACCGGCAGCAAGTGCTCGAGCTGGGCGGTCCACACCGACGGCTCACGCCGCACCAGCGGCACCGCCACTCCCGCTTGAACCAGTTCCAGGTTCTGCAACTGGCGCACGTAATCGCGCTGCAGGTAGGAGCCCGGCGTCCACACAGGCAGGCGCAGCTCCAGCGTCTGGTGGGTGGGGGTGAAACGAAGCCGACAACGGATCAGATGCTGGCGAGAGGCCGTCAGATCCAGCGTGAGCTCCACCGGATCCAAGGGCGTCAGCCGGCGAGGTGAACGTGAGCCTGGGGCAGCTCACGCAGCGCCTGGGCGACGGCGACACGGGCGGCGTAGCCGCGGGTAACCGCCGCCAGGAACCGCTGCACATCGAGGGAGCGGCTGAGGCGCTGCAGATCTCCCACCACGGCCAGGGAGCCATCGGGCTGGCGCTGCCAGCCCAGCTGATCGCCGGCAAGGTGCACCTTCACAGCCACCGGCACCTGTTCGTCGTTGAAGCCCTGCAGCTCCCCAACGAGCTGCGGATTGGCACCGAGTTCCTCAAGGGTGGCGACCAAGTGATCGAGATCGCTCACGACCGTTGGCAGGATGGAAAGGTGGGACATGAACCCGATGCCTGCTGCCGCAGACCTTAGCGACGAGAACGCCGGCATCCAGTGGCCGTTGCCACAGCCATGGCCGGCTGGGCATCCGCCCCTGCGGCTGGGAGTGATGGCCTCAGGCCACGGGTCGAACTTTGAGGCCTTGGTGGCCAGCTGCCGCCACGGGGCCCTCAACGCCAGCGTGGAGCTGCTGGTGGTGAACAAGGCGGGCTGCGGCGCGATCGAGCGGGCGGAGCGGCTTGGGGTTCCCTGGCGCCTGCTTGATCACCGCCGTTTCAGCAGCCGCGAAGCGCTCGATGGCGCCTTGATCGAGGCCTTTGGGCAGGCAAGGGTGGAGCTGGTGGTGATGGCCGGCTGGATGCGGATCGTCACCCCGGTGCTGATCGAGGCCTTTCCGCAGCGCCTTGTGAACATCCACCCCTCGTTGCTGCCCAGTTTCCGTGGCGTCGATGCGATCGGCCAGGCGCTGGCGGCGGGGGTGACCCTGGCGGGCTGCAGCGCTCACCTGGTGACCGCCGAAGTGGATGGGGGGCCGATCCTGGTCCAGGCCGCGGTGCCGGTGTGCCCCGGCGACGACCACGCCCGCCTGGCGGCCCGCATCCAGCAACAGGAGCACCGGATCCTGCCGCTGGCGGTGGCACTGGCCGCTGAGCGGCTGGGCTTCAGGGATAGAAGGGCAGCAACGGCAGGCCGGTGCCGGCGGGCAGCCCCGCCAGCAGGTTGAGGCACTGCACGCCCTGTCCGGCCTGGCCCTTCACCAGGTTGTCGATGGCGCACATCACGATCAGCTGGCTGGTGCGCGGGTCGACCTGCACCGACAGCAGGGCGCGGTTGGTCTGCTTCACCCACTTGGTGGAGGGGTAGGTGCCCACCGGCAGCACCTCCACGCAGGGGCTCTGGCGGTAGGCGGCCTGCAGCAGGGTGGTGCAGTCGGCGGCGGTGAGGCCGGGATCCCGCAGGCGGCCGTAGACGGTGGCCAGCAGACCCCGCACCATCGGCATCAGGTGGGGGGTGAACTGCAGCCGGATCGGTTGCCCGGCCGCACGGCTGGCCGATTCCTCGATCTCGCTGGTGTGGCGGTGACCCACCACGCCGTAGGGGGCCACCGCTTCGCCGGCCTCGGCCAGCAGCAGGTTCTCCTTGGCGGCTCTGCCCCCGCCGGAGGTGCCGGTCTTGGCATCAATGATGATGCCGCTGGTTTCAATCAGGCCCTGGCTGAGAAACGGCATCAGCGCCAGCAGGCTGGCCGTGGGGAAACAGCCGGGGGCCGCCACCAGCCGCGCTCCGGCGATCGCGTCCCGTTCCCACTCCACCAGGCCGTACACCGCTTCTTTGCACAGGGCGTCGTCGTGGCGCGGATGCTCCTGGGCTTCGGCCGCATACACGCGTTTCCACTGGCTCAAGGAGCGGTAGCGGTAGTCGGCGGAGAGATCCACCACCTTCACCCCGCGGGCCAGCAGATCGGGCACCAGGCGCGACGCCAGACCGTTGGGCAGGCTCAGCACCGCCAGATCCGCTTCGGCGGCGATCGCATCGGGTTCAGGCACGCGCACCACCAGATCCCTGGCCAGCGGCAGAAACGGGGTGATCGCATTCCAGCGCTTGCCGGCGCTGCGTTCTCCCCCCAGAAACGTGACCTCCAGGTGGGGATGATCGTGCAGCAGCCTCAGGCTCTGCAGACCGCCATAGCCACTGGCGCCGATCACGGCCACGCGCCGGGCTGGTTCTGTCGGAGCCATGCGGTCGCAATTGGGAGGGGAAAGCGTACTGGTCGTCCTGTGATCTCTCCACGGAGCGCAGGTGCGCTGGTGGAGAATGAAGGTTCATGGTCCACGTCCCCTGGCTCTCCGTTCCGGCCCGCTCCACGATCTCGGCAGCGTTGAGGCGTCAACGCCGGCGGCGCAGCTGGAACGCGGCGCTGCTGCAGAAGCGGCGATCCGGTTTGATCCGGTGGCCGATGCCCTGGCAGCCATTCGCAACGGCGAAATGGTGGTGGTGGTGGATGACGAAAACCGTGAAAATGAAGGCGATCTGATCTGCGCGGCCCAGTTCGCCACACCGGAACAGATCAACTTCATGGCCACCGAAGCGCGCGGCCTGATCTGCCTGGCGATGGAAGGGGAGCGCCTCGATGCGCTCGAGCTGCCCCTGATGGTGGATCGCAACACTGACAGCAACCAGACCGCCTTCACCGTGAGCGTGGACGCGGGCCCCGAAAACGGTGTGTCCACCGGCATCTCCGCCGACGACCGGGCCCGCACCATCCAGGTGGCGATTCATCCCCGGAGCCGGCCCCACGATCTACGCCGGCCCGGCCATATCTTTCCGTTGCGCGCTAAGCGGGGCGGCGTGCTCAAGCGCGCCGGTCATACGGAGGCGGCGGTGGATCTTTCACGCCTGGCTGGCCTGTATCCCGCCGGCGTGATCTGCGAGATCCAGAATCCCGATGGCTCGATGGCCCGGCTGCCGCAACTGCAGACGTATGCGCGCCAGCACGGATTGCGCCTGATCAGCATCGCCGATCTGATCAGCTATCGCCTCACCACCGAACGTTTTGTGCGGCGCCAGGCGGAAGCCATGATGCCCAGCGCCTTCGGCACGTTTCGCGCGATCGGCTATCGCAACGAACACGACGGCAGCGAACATGTGGCGATCGTGAAGGGCAACCCGGAAACCGCCACCGGATCGGTGCTGGTGCGGGTGCATTCGGAATGCCTCACCGGTGATGCCTTCGGCTCGCTCCGCTGCGACTGCCGCCCCCAGCTGGAAGCCGCGCTGCGCCTGATCGAAGACGCCGGCGAGGGAATCGTGGTGTATCTGCGCCAGGAAGGGCGCGGCATCGGCCTGATCAACAAGCTCAAGGCCTACAGCCTGCAGGATGGCGGCCTCGACACGGTGGAGGCCAATGAGCGCCTGGGCTTCCCCGCCGATCTGCGCAACTACGGCGTGGGCGCCCAGATCCTCAGTGATCTGGGCGTGAAGCGGTTGCGTCTGATCACCAACAACCCGCGCAAGATCGCCGGGTTGGGCGGCTATGGCCTGCAGGTGGTCGACCGCGTGCCGTTGGTGATGGATGCGGGCCTGCACAACGCGGCCTACCTGAGCACCAAGCGCACCAAGCTGGGGCATCTGATGGATGTGGAATCGCATGGGCTCACGGCGGTGCTCGGCTGGCACGGAGCCGGCGGCGACGATCCCTTCCGTTTGAGTGAGGCCTTTGACGCGCTGCAGCGAGGAACCGAGGAACGGGGTCTGATGCTCGATCGCGAAAACGACCCCCGCCTGCTGGCCCTGCTCGACCAGCCGCCGTTGGCGGTCCTGCTGGGCTGCCCTGACGGCCGCCTGCTGAATGGCGCCGACCTTGATTCCACGCTGCGCGCGCTGATGCGGCTGGGCGCTACCCAGCGGATTTCCCTGCTGCTGGCCCCTGACGCCCAGCGCCTGAGCCATCCGAGCGGAACGTTGACACGCGAGTTCCGCGACCTTGAGGATCTCAGTCCAGCTGAGAATGACAGTTGCCCACTTCTGAATCTGCAGCCTGGAGCGTTTGTGACCTGGCTGTTGAGCTGATCAGCGCTGCCCTTCCATCGGCGAAGGGCGGCGGCATGGGCCGGCCGCGGTGTCAGTCGCTATGAAGGGTGGGAAACGCCTTGATGTGCTGCAGCTGGCGATGCAGCAGATAGTGCTCACCGCAGAGGGCGAGCAAGGCATCGAGCAGGCGAATGTCGTTGTTGATGTAGTGCCGCAGCAATTGGCTGCTGTCCACCAGTTCGATGGTGCTCAATAGCTCGGGATGATCCGGTGCAAGGGCTGCAACTTCGCGCAGAATCTGATCAAGGGACAGTTGAAACATGAATTCGGAATCCATCCAGCCCAGTGACTGATCCGTATGCAACTGCCGATAGGCCCCCAGTTCAGCACTGTCGAAGCGGAAGTGGCGGCTGATCGGCTGCTCACGACCATGCTCTCCAATCATCAGGATTCGGCTGATCTCGAGCCGAACGCTTAGCCCCAAGGTGCACGTAGTCGTCCGCTCCGTAATTGGAGGCTGAGGGCTGCTCAGCACAGCCCTCGTGAGGGTCACACCTTGATGATTACCTTGTTGATCTTGGTGCCCTTGCGGATGGCAAGCACCACATCCACGTTGGAGGCCAGACCGAACACCGTATGCACCCCATCGAGGTGGGGCTGGGCGTCGTGGCAGAGGAAGAACTGGCTGCCGCCGGTGTTCTTGCCGGCGTGGGCCATCGACAGGGTGCCGGCCTGGTGCTTGCGGCTGTTGATCTCACAGGGGATCTTGTAGCCGGGCCCACCAGTGCCCGCCGCACCACCTGCACCCGCACGGGTGTTGGGGCAACCGCCCTGGGCCATGAAGCCGTCGATCACCCGATGAAAGGCCAGGCCGTCGTAGAAGCCGGCTTCGGCCAGCTTCACGAAGTTGGCCACCGTTGCGGGGGCATCGGCGTCGAACAGCTCGAGTTCCACCGTGCCGGCATCGGTTTCCATCTGGGCTTTGGTCACAGCAGGCTTGGGAAAAACGGACTTTATCCAATCTCAGGTAGAACAGAGCCCCACCCTCCGCTCGGGAATCACTCCCTCACCCCTGACCCCATGAGTGACCCCGCTCCCGCTTCCAACGGTTCCGGCCACGATCTCTCCGGCGCCCGGCTCGGCATCCTCGGCGGCAGCGGCCTCTATGCCATGGAGGGCCTTGAAGATGTGCGGGAGCTCTCGCTCGATACCCCCTTCGGCGCCCCCTCCGACAGCCTGCGGCTGGGCCGGCTCGGCAGCATTGAGGTGGTGTTCCTGGCGCGCCATGGCCGCTACCACAGCCTGTCCCCCACCGAAGTGCCCTACCGGGCCAACATCTGGGCCCTGCGCTCCCTCGGCGTGCGCTGGATCCTCTCCTGCTCGGCGGTCGGGTCGCTGCAGGAGCCCCTGCGCCCGCTCGACATGCTGGTGCCCGATCAATTCATTGATCGCACCCACCAACGGCCACTCAGTTTCTTCGGCAACGGCGCCGTTGCCCACGTGGGCATCGCCGATCCCTTCTGCCCCAGCCTCAGCCGCCTGCTGGCCGATGTGGCCGACAGCCTCATGCCCACCGGCCGCCAGCTGCACCGCAGCGGCACCTATCTGTGCATGGAAGGTCCGGCCTTTTCCACCCGCGCTGAATCCAACCTGTATCGCAGCTGGGGCTGTGCGGTGATCGGCATGACCAACCACAGCGAGGCCCGTCTGGCGCGGGAGGCGGAAATCGCCTACGCCACCCTGGCCATGGTCACCGACTACGACTGCTGGCACAGCGATCACGCGTCGGTGAGCGTGGAGCTGGTGATCCAGAACCTGCACGCCAATGCGCAGCTGGCCCAACAGGTGGTGAAGGTGGCGGCCGAGCGCATCGCCGCCCAGCGCCCCGCCAGCAGCGCCCACAGCGCCCTGCGCAATGCCCTGATGACACCGAAGGAGTGGGTGCCGGCCGAAACGCGCGAAAAGCTCGACCTGCTCACCGCTCCTTATTGGGGCCCCTTCGAGCCCGCTGAAACGCCCGCGTAGCCAAGCTGCTTCAAGCCGCTGCCGGGCGCTCAGTGGCGGAGCTGAGCGCCGAGGGTGGCCAGGGCGGGCCGCAGATGGCCGCCGGCCGCCTCCAGGGCTGCAGCGGCAGCGGCGGCATCGAGATCGGTGACCGCCATCAGCAGGGCCCGCTTCACTGATCCGCCCGCCGCTTCCAGCAGTTGCCTGCCGCGGGGCCGCTCCACCCCGGCCAGATCGCGCAGGATGCGCAGGGCCCTGTCTTCCAGCTTGCTGTTGGTGACCGCCACATCCACCATGCGGTTGCCGTGCACCTTGCCCAGCTTCACCATCACGCCGGTGGAGAGGATGTTGAGCGCCATCTTGGTGGCGGTGCCGGCCTTGAGCCGGGTGGAGCCGGTCACCAGTTCAGGGCCGGTGAGCAGGCGGATGTCGATCTCGCAGGGCATCGGCGCCTGCGACGTGGGCACGCAGGCCATGCCGATCGTGAGCGCACCGAGGCGGCGCGCATGGTGGAGAGCTCCGTGCACGTAGGGAGTGGTGCCGCCGGCGGCGATCCCCACCAGCGCATCGGCGCTGCAGAAGCCCCGTGCCTCCAGATCGGCCTGGCCCGCTTCAGCGCGGTCTTCCAGGCCTTCGGAGCTGCGCAGCAGGGCCGGCGCCCCCCCGGCGAGCACACCTTGCACCAGCTCGGGCGGGCTGCAGAAGGTGGGGGGGCACTCGGCGGCATCAAGCACGCCCAGGCGGCCGGAGGTGCCGGCGCCCAGGTAGAACAGCCGCCCACCGGCGCGCAGCCGGGCCACGATCGCGTCGATGGCGGCACTGAGCGCTGGCGCTGCCGCCGCCACCGCCAGCTGCGAGCAGCGCTCTTCCTCGCAGAACAGGTCCACGATCGCGCGGGTTTCGAGCTGATCGAGCGCGGCGCTGGCGGGATTGGGCTGTTCGGTGAGCAGGTGACCGCGGTCGTTGGCGGCCAGCTCAAAGGTTGAGGCCTGGCTCACAGCAACCCTTCCAGCCGGCGCCGGAACGCTTCGAGTTCATCGCTGGCCGCTGAAGCCTCGCTTTTCGGGAGCGCCATCGTCGGTGGACACCAAACCAGCGCTGGCTTCTGTGGCGCCGCTGGCTGCGCTGCTGTCCTCGTTCCAGCTGCTCACGTCCATGTTGCGTTCCGGCGGCGAGATCCACAGCCGCTCTTCCGGCGACTGGGGCAGGAAGCCGCTCGGCACGAAGCGCGCCTCATAGCCGGCCTGGGCGCAGAACAGCTCCATTTCCTCGCGTTCCAGCGGCTCCACCGAGGGCAGCGGGAAATCCTGAGCCTCCAACAAGCCTGCGTAGCGCTCAGCGTCGTCGGGGTCTTCGAACAGCAGCACCACCGTGTGGCCGCCGAGTTCGAGCGAATGGATGCCTTCGTTGTCCGTGCCGGCGTCGAACAGCAACACATGGACCGTCATTGAGCGCTCCAACGCCATGGCGTCAGTGTCTCACCCCGCGCCAGTGGTCGGCTGCAGTATTGGTCAGCTTGCTGCTGCTCATGCTTCGGCTTCGGCTTCGGCTTGTTCGGCCAGTTGTTCGAGCCGCCGGTAAAGCGACGCTTCGGCGTCGTCGAGCCGTTCCGGCACCACGATCCTGATCTCCACCAGCTGGTCGCCGCGTTGGCCCTGGTGGGCGAGCCCCCTGCCGCGCAGCCGCAGCAGCCGCCCGCTGGATGATCCGGGCGGCACGGTGAGCTGCACATCGCCCTGCAGGGTGGGCACCACGGCCCGGCAGCCGAGCGCGGCTGCGGGCGGGAAGAGATCGAGCGTGTAGAGCACGCGCAGGCCGTCGATGCGCAGACCTTCCGCTGTGCGCACCCGCAGCTGGATGAAGTGGTCGGCGCCGCCAGGCGCCACGCCGGCCAGGCGCAGGCGCCAGCCATCCCCGGCCAGGGGCGGGGTCCAGACCTCCACCACAGTGCCGTCGGGCAGGGCAAGCTCCAGCCGTTCGCCGGCCAGGGCCTGCTCCGGCGTGAGCTCCACGCTGGATTCCAGATCGGCGCTGGCCTGCACCGGCTGAGGCGATGGCGGGGCCTGGGTCACCGCCACGTCGTCCTGCGGTTCGTCCTCAGCGTCACTGTCGTCGCCTTGGGATGGCGCTGTGGTGCGGCCGAACAGGGCCTCCAGATAGTCCTCAAAGGCTGGGAAGCCGCTGGCGAAGGGGTCACGGTTGCCGCTCTGCGGCTCGCCGGCCCCTTGCCCCCGCTCCCAGGCCATCCGCCGCTTCGGGTCGCTGAGCACCGCATAGGCCTCGTTGACCCGCTTGAAGCGTTCTTCGGCAACGGGATCGTTGCCATTGAGATCGGGGTGCCAGCGGCGCGCCTGCTGCCGGAACGCCTGTTTGAGGGCGGCGGCGTCGGCACCAGAATCAAGCCCGAGCGTCGACCAGTGATCGCTGGCTGCTGTGGGGCTGGCGGCTGTGGGGCTGGCCGCCCTGGGGGTGGCTGCCCTGGGGGTGGCGCTGCGGGTCACCGGGGTCAGTCCTCCGACCAGGGGTCGTCCGCCGTGGACCGCAGCCGGCGGGATGGCCGGGCGGGTGGCTCGTCGTTATCAAAGCTGGCGCCAGGGGGGGCGGAATAGCCAGGCGGGTTGTAGATGGGTGGGCCGTACGCCGGTGGTGGGTAACCGGGTGGGCCGTAGGGAGCTGGTGGGCTGTAGGCGTTGCGGTTCAGCGGTGCGGGGTCCCAGGCTTCCCGGCGCGAGCGGTCGCGGCTGCCGGGCCGGTCCCAATCGTCGTCGTCGTCGGCGAACAGATCATCCTTGAGGGAGCCGAGTGTGTTCTTGAGCCCCTGAAACGGGCCCGACTCGCTCTTGCGTTCACTCACCAGCCGCCGGTTGAGCCCGTAAAGGGCTTCCTGCAACTGGCTCACGGCCAGATCCAGCTCCACCGGGTCCTCGCCGCCCACCAGCATCTGCACGTCGCGGAGGGCCAGCTCCACCGACCGCTGCTGCCGTTCCGCCCCGTAGGGCCCCAGTTCCAGTGCCGCATCCCGCAGCCGCCGCTCGGCCTGGGCCACCAGCGTCTGGGCGCGATTGCGGCGATCGACTTCGGCGCGCTTGCGCCGGTCTTCCACCGCCTTGCGTTCTGCCTCCTCCAGCAGGGCGTTGATCTCGTCTTCGCTCAGGTTTGATCCCCCCTGGATGCTCACGCTCTGCTGCCGGCCCGTGGTGCGGTCGGTGGCCGACACCTGCAGCAGCCCATTGGCGTCGATGTCGAAGGACACCTGCACCTGGGGCACGCCGCGCGGGGCGGGGGGGATGCCCGAGAGGCGGAAGCGCCCCAGGGATTTGTTATCACCCGCCATCTGCCGCTCCCCCTGCACCACATGCACCTCCACGGCCGATTGGTTGGCCTCCGACGTGCTGAACACATCGGAGCGGCGCACCGGAATGGCGGTGTTGCGCGGGATCAGCACCTTCATCACACCGCCAATCGTCTCTAAACCCAGCGACAGGGGGGTGACGTCGTTGAGCATCAGGTCGCGCAGCTCGCCGGTGAGGATGCCGGCCTGCACGGCCGCACCGATCGCCACCACCTCATCGGGGTTGACCGACTGGCACGGCTCACGGGGAATCAGCGTGCGCACCATGTCCTGCACCATCGGCATGCGGGTGGAGCCGCCCACCAGCACCACGTCGTCGATGTCTTCGGCGGCCATGGCCGCATCCCGCAGGGCGCGCTGCACCGGCCGCAGCAGCCGGTCGAGCAGATCGGGGCAGAGCGCTTCAAATTGGCGGCGCTCCAGCACCACCTCGATGTGCAGCGGCCCTTCCGCTCCGGTGGCGATGAACGGCAGCGAAACGGGCGTGCTCGCCACGCCGGAGAGCTCCTGCTTGGCCTTCTCCGCCGCCTCGGTGAGCCGTTGCAGCGCCTGGCGATCACGGCGCAGGTCGATGCCGTGGCTGCTCAGAAAGCCATCGGCGAGCCAGTCGACGATGCGGCGGTCCCAGTCGTTGCCGCCCAGCTGGGTGTCGCCGCTGGTGGCTTTGACGTCGAAGACTCCGTTGGCGATGCGCAGCAGCGAGACGTCGAAGGTGCCGCCGCCGAGGTCGAACACCAGCACCCGTTTCACCAGGCTGCGATCGAAGCCGTAGGCCAGGGCCGCCGCCGTGGGTTCGTTGAGGATGCGTTCCACCGTGAGCCCGGCCAGACGGCCGGCATCGCGGGTGGCCTGGCGCTGGGCATCGTTGAAATAAGCAGGCACGGTGATCACCGCCGCTTCCACCGGCTCGCCCAGGTAGGTGGCGGCGTCATCCACCAGCTTGCGCAGGATGCAGGCCAGCAGCTCCTCTGGGGCGTATTCCCGCTCGGTGGCCGGGCAGACCGCCCGCACATTGCCCTGATCGTTGGCCCGCACGGTGTAAGGCACCGCCAGGCTGTCGTCGTCGAGCTCGTCCCAGCTGCGGCCGACGAACCGCTTGAGGTTGGCGAAGCTGTTGCGCGGATTCAGCACCAACTGGCGCCGGGCCGGCTGGCCCACCAGCAGCTCCTGGTCGCGGTTGAAGCCCACCACCGATGGCGTGGTGCGCGTGCCCTCCGCATTGGCGATCACCTGGGGGCGGCCGCCCTCCAGAACCGCCACCACCGAGTTGGTGGTGCCCAGATCGATGCCGACGATCCGACCCATTGAGCCTCAAACTGAAGCCCCAAACTACCGGCTTCCCTGTCGGGCGGCCGCTGCAGCGCCCCCGCTACCGCCGCTGTCCTCAGCTGCGACCCGCCCAGCGCGGCGCCGTCGTTAACGGCTTCTTAGTGGAAATTATCTGCTGCTCTCAACTAGTTTTTGGCTGGATGCTGAAGCATTGATTTGAACCGACCGTCCTCCCGCGCCCACGATCAATGACATCCGCGCCCCAAAAAGATCTATTCATGCTACGGCGCAGACCAGCATCAGATCGGCTGGTGGACGGTGGTTTTCGCAACCTCACCATCGTACTGGCTTCGTTCGTTGCCATCACCCTGCTGGCGATTTTCATCACAGTGTTCCAGGGCGCAAGGGAGGCGATGCAGACGTTTGGCCTCACCTTCATCACCACCTCCAACTGGAACCCGGTTGATAACGAATACGGCGCCTTCACGGCGATCTACGGCACGTTGGTGTCTTCGATCATGGCCTTGGTGATCGCTGTTCCGCTCGGGATCGGCACGGCGATCTTCATCACGGAAAATCTGATCCCCCTGCGCTGGCGCGAGGTGATCGGCGTGATGGTGGAACTGCTGGCGGCCATCCCCTCGGTGGTGCTCGGTTTGTGGGCCATCTTCGTGATGGAACCCTTCATCAGGCCGTTCCTGCAGTTTCTCTACGACGCGTTCGGCTGGTTGCCGTTTTTCAACTCGCCTCCCCAGGGACCTGGCATGGCACCGGCGATCATCATCCTCGTGGTGATGATTCTGCCGATCATCACCTCTATTTCACGCGACGCTCTCAACCAGGTGCCCAACGAGTTGCGTCAGGGGGCCTACGGCGTGGGCAGCACCCGCTGGGTGGCGATTCTGAATGTGATCCTGCCGGCGGCGGTGTCGTCGATCATGGGTGGCATCATGCTTTCCCTCGGTCGTGCCATGGGTGAAACGATGGCCGTCACGATGATCATCGGCAACTCCAACAACTTCAGCTTTTCGCTGCTGGCACCTGGAAACACCATCGCTTCGATGTTGGCCAACCAGTTCGGTGAGGCGGATGGCATTCAGGTATCGGCGCTCCTCTACGCCGCTGTGATCCTGATGGTTCTCACCTTCACGGTGAACATTGCCGCTCAGTGGATCATCAAGAAACTCAGCCTCAAATACTGAACACCCCATGACCACCACATTTCCGGCTTCTTCGAAGTCGCTCCACTTCAATCCTTCGCTGAAGCGGAACCGGCTGGATCAGTTCCTCACCGGCCTGGCCGGGGTGTTCAGCACCATTGCGGTGCTTCCCCTGATCCTGGTGCTCCTCTACGTGCTCATCCAAGGAGGGCGCCTGATCAGCATCGGCCTGTTCACGCAGCTGCCACCGGCACCGGGGCTTGATGGTGGTGGCATCGGCAACGCCTTGATCGGAACGGTCGTCGTCACACTGATTGCCTCCCTGATTGCCATCCCGGTGGGTGTGGGTGGTGGCGTGTTCCTGGCGGAATACTCCTCCGGCGGTTGGTTCGCCCAGTTCATCCGCGTCGGCAACGACATCCTCGCTGGGGTGCCTTCGATCATTGCCGGCATCTTTGTGTATGGCGCGATCGTGGCCACAAGGGTGTTCTTCGGTCAGTCCTACACCGCGGCGGCTGGTGGTCTGGCGTTGGCGGTGCTGATGCTTCCCACCGTGATCAAAACCACCGATGAAGGCCTGAAGCTGGTGCCACGCGAGCTCACCTGGGGTGCGATCGGCGTTGGCGCCTCCAAATTCGTCACCGTCACCCGCATCACCCTGCCGAGCGCTTTCACGCCGATTGCCACCGGCGTGGTGCTGGCGATTGCCCGGGCTGCCGGTGAAACCGCACCACTGATCTTCACGGCCCTGTTCTCTCCCTTCTGGCCGGAAGGTCTGTTCAATCCGATCGCCACCATGTCGGTGTTGATCTTCAACTTTGCGATCATGCCTTTCGAACCTCAGAACGAACTGGCCTGGGCCGCTTCGTTCGTGTTGGTGGTCATGATCCTCGCCGCCAACCTGTTTGCCCGCTGGTTGCGCCGTTTCGCCGCCAAATAAGCCAGTTCTGGCCTTGCCCTGAGCCCCTAACCCTCGACTTCGATCCTCACACCCCTGATTCCATGACTTCGACCAAACAAGCGACTCCGGCCACGAACACCTGTCTGGCGCTGGAAAACGTCTCGATCAGCTACGGCAGTTTCGAGGCTGTGCGCAATGTCCACATGGACATCCCGGCCGGCAAGGTGACCGCCTTCATCGGACCCTCGGGCTGCGGCAAGTCGACTGTGCTGCGGGCCCTGAACCGCATGAACGACCTGATCGAGGGTTGCACGCTGAAGGGGCGCGTGGTGTTTGATGCCCAGAACATCTACGCCAAGGAAGTGGATCCGGTGGAGGTGCGCCGCCGCATCGGCATGGTGTTCCAGAAGCCCAACCCGTTCCCGAAATCGATCTACGAAAACATCGCCTTCGGTGCCCGGATCAACGGCTACAAGGGCGACATGGATGAACTGGTGGAGCGCTCGCTGCGCAAGGCCTTCATCTGGGACGAAACCAAGGACAAGCTCAAGGAGAGCGGCAATGCTCTCTCCGGCGGTCAGCAGCAGCGCCTCTGCATCGCCCGCGCGATTGCAGTGGAGCCTGAAGTGATCCTGATGGACGAGCCCTGTTCAGCGCTTGACCCGATCTCCACGTTGAAGATCGAGGAGCTGATGCACGAACTCAAGAAAACCTTCTCGATCGTGATCGTGACCCACAACATGCAGCAGGCGGTGCGGGTGTCGGATCAAACCGCTTTCTTCAATGCTGAAGCCGTTGAAGGCGGCAGCGGCAAGGTGGGCTATCTGGTGGAGTTCAACGAGACCGAGCGCATCTTCAATGCACCGGTGCAGCAAGCCACCCAAGACTATGTGACCGGCCGCTTCGGCTGAACATGGCCTGGCTACTTTCCCTTGGCGCTTGGCAGCCCGCTGCTTGCGTCAAGGGATTGTTGGTTTCAGAGTGCTTGTTGATTTCAAAGTGCTTGCTGCGGCCAAAGGCGTTGTTGGCGTCAGTTCTATTCGCCTCAGCATAAAAAAAGACCGGCTTGAAGGCCGGTCTTTGTGTAACTGGACGGAGAGGGAGGGATTCGAACCCTCGATAGAGTTGCCCCTATACAGCATTTCCAGTGCTGCGCCTTCGACCACTCGGCCACCTCTCCAGGGGCTGTCATGGGGCAGGTGGCAATGTAGCAGCAGGCCGTTTGTGGTTCCCGTCAGACGATGACCAAGAACTTTCCGATCACGGTGCACTGGCGCCAGCAGAACAGGGTGATCCGGCTGGAGGTGCCGGAGGGCGAGTACGTGCTGCGCAGCTTTGAGCAGCAGGGCCAGCCACTGCCGTTCAGTTGCCGCAATGGCTGCTGCACCGCCTGTGCCGTGCGCGTGCTCTCCGGCGAGATCGACCAGCGCGAAGCGCTTGGCCTTTCGCAGGAGCTACGCAAGCGCGGCTACGGCCTGCTGTGCGTGGCCCGCGCCATCGGCCCGCTGGAGGTGGAAACCCAGGACGAAGATGAGGTCTACGACCTGCAGTTCGGCCGCCACTTCGGCCGTGGCCAGATTCGCCCCGGCCTGCCGATCGAAGAGGAGTGACCCCCCAGCAGAGCCAGCCCAACCGTGACCCCCCAGCCATGACGATCAGCCACCAGCCACAGGCGGCCGGCCTTCCCTGCCTTTCTCAGCAGGCGCTGCAAGCCTCCGGCCTCAGCGCCGCGGAGCTCGAGCGGCTGACCGGGGTGGCCCGCCGTGCCGCCGCCGCCGGTGGCGCTGAACTCACGCGCCACTACGGCAAGCTGCGCCAGATCCGGGAGAAAGGCCGCGCCGGGGATCTGGTCACCGAGGCCGACCTCGCCGCCGAACAGGCGGTGCTGGCGGTGCTCGCCGCTGAGAGTGCCGGTGTGGCCGTGCTTGCTGAGGAAAGCGGCCGCAGTGTCACCCGCTCGGACCTGGAGTGGTGCGTCGATCCGCTCGATGGCACCACCAACTTCGCCCACTCCTTCCCGCTGTTTGCCACCTCGGTGGGCCTCACCTGGCGGGGGCTGCCGCTGCTGGGGGCGATCGAGGTGCCGGCCCTGAAGGAGCACTACTGGGCCGCGCCTGGCCTCGGCGCCTGGTGCAACGAGCAACCCATTCAGGTGAGCGGCTGCACCGAGCTCTCCGCCTCCCTGCTGGTCACCGGCTTTGCCTACGACCGCACCACCCAGCCCGACACCAACTACACCGAGTTCTGCTGGTTCACCCATCGCACCCATGGGGTGCGGCGCGGCGGGGCGGCCGCCCTGGATCTGGCCTTCGTGGCCGCCGGTCGGCTCGACGGCTATTGGGAACGCGGCCTTTCCCCCTGGGATCTGGCCGCCGGCGTGGTGCTGGTGGAGCAGGCGGGCGGGATTGTGAGCGCCTACGACGGCACACCGCTGCTGCTGGCCGATGGACGGCTGATCGCCACCACCCCCGCGCTGCACGGCGCCCTGATCGACGGCCTGGCCCAGTGCCGGCCGTTGCCAGGAGCCCTGTTCGGCGCCCCCGAGCTCTGAGCAGGCCCCGCGCCGCTCCATAGGATCCAGCCGCTTCCCCTTCGCTTCTTCGTTTTTGCATGGCCCTGCAACCTGCCGCCGGCGCCAGGGATCTCAATCCCGTCCAGGTGGGCGGCAACCGCCGTCTGCGCGAGCGCCTGGCCGAGGTGTACCGGCTCTGGGGGTACGAGGAGGTGGCGCCCCCGTCGGTGGAACGGCTCGACACACTGCAGGCCGGCGGCGGCATCGCTGCACAGGACGTGGTGCGCCTGGCGGCGGAGGAACCGCTGGGGCTGCGGCCTGAATTCACAGCCTCGATCGCCCGAGCAGCCTCCACCCGCATGGCCGCCCGTCCGCGGCCCCTGCGCCTCTGGGCGGAGGGCCCCACCTTCCGCGCCTTCGTGGGCGATGCGGGCGGGCAACGCATCAGCGAGCAATTGCAGAGCGGTGTGGAACTGCTGGGGGTTTCCACGGCAGCTGCCGATGTGGAGCTGATTCGCCTGTTGCTGGCCTGCACCGAAACGATCGGCCTGGAGCCCTGCCACGAGCCCCAGCTGCTGGTGGGTCACCACGGCCTGCTCAGTGCCCTGCTGCAGCGCTTGCCTGCCACGCACCGCACCGCCTGCCGCCGCGCCCTCACCGGCTTCGACCCGCTGGCGTTGACAGCCATCCCGCTGGAGCCTGAGGAGCAGGCGCAGCTTCAGGCGTTGCTCCGCCTGCGCGGCGAACCGGCCTGGGTGCTCAAGGAGCTGGAGCGGCATCTGGGGGCCAGCCCGCTGCTGGTGGAGCTGGCCACCACGCTCGAGTTGGTGCGTCCGGCGGCTGAGCGCCTGGGGGTGCAAGTGCAACTGGATCCCAGTTTTCAACCCCACTTCGACCTCTACGACGGCATTGTGCTGAAGCTGGTGTGCAGGGGTGCAGCGGCACCGGTGGATGTGGCCAGCGGTGGACGTTATGACGCTTTGGTGGGCCGTTTCTGCGCCGACGCGGCCCTGGCTGCCGGTGTGGGTTTTGCCTTTTCGATCGAAGACATTCGCGAGCTGCTCAGCGGCAGCGCCGGCAGCAAGGACGCCGGCCTGCTGGTGGAACGCCCATTGCTGGTGGCGTATGGCCAACCCGACGGCCTCGCTGCCGCATTGGAGCGGCT
Source organism: uncultured Cyanobium sp. (assembly GCA_937919075.1). Classification (GTDB taxonomy): domain Bacteria; phylum Cyanobacteriota; class Cyanobacteriia; order PCC-6307; family Cyanobiaceae; genus MW101C3. The sequence goes on from CALFOF010000167.1 coordinate 17,731, forward strand.
TGATGCGCTCCATGCCCAGGGCCGCGCCGCTGAATTGCTGCCGGAGCCGATCGGATCGCACCGGGAGGCGGAGGCGGTGGCCTTCAGTCGTGACAACCAAGGCCTGGAGTGGCTCGGCTGAGACGGAACCGGGGGAGTCGCATTTCTAGGATCGCTGCACGCTCGCGTCCGTCCGTCCATGGCCCACTCGATCCTCACCGACGTCTGCGAAGGCGTGGCTGATTGCGTGGATGCCTGCCCGGTGGCCTGCATCAAGCCAGGCAGCGGGGCCAATCGGAAAGGCACCTCCTTTTATTGGATCGAATTCGATACCTGTATCGACTGCGGCATCTGCCTGCAGGTGTGCCCGGTGGAAGGGGCGATCGTGCCGGAGGAACGGCCGGCCGAGCAACGGCGCAGCTGAGCTGAGAACCCCCCGCCGCCACCATCCGCTCTGGAAGCGGGCCTTTCATGGGTTGAATGTGGTGGTTTTGCTGGTGATGGCTGCCAGCGGCTTGCAGATTTACAACGCCAATCCCGTGTTCGGCGGCCGGGGCGGCGCCGGCAGGTTGGACAAGGCAGGTGCCTATGGCACACAGGGTTGGGATGGATCCGGGAGTTTACAACTGGCGCCGATCACGAAGTCTGGCGTGTCGCTGATGCGGCCGAACAGATCAAGGCTTTCTTTGTTGAGGTTGATCAGCTCCACCGTCGAACCTGCTTGCTGGAGTTTGCGGATCACTTGATCGAGAGCACGCATGCCCGTCTGGTCCCACACATGGGCTGCCTGCATGTCGATGGTGATGCGGGCGTGACGGCCATGGGGTTTGAAGCCGGCCAGAAAATACACTGTGCTGACGAAGAACAACTGTCCACGCACCGTGTAATAAAGATGGTCGTCGTGTAGCAGGGTGGAGGTCACGGAGATCACTTTGGCCACCTTGCGGCTGAACAGGATTCCCGCTAAGGCCACACCCACCAGCACGGCAATGGCCAGGTTGCGGGTCACCACCGCCAGCACCAGGGTGAGCAGCATCACGGCGGTGTCGCTTTTCGGGATCAGGCCTGCTTTGAGAAACGACTCCCAGTTCACTGTGCTCACCGCCACCATGATCATCACCGCCACCAGGGCAGCCATCGGGATGCGGGCCAGCCAGGTGCTGAGCGAGATCACCAGAATCAACAGGCCCACACCGGCGGTGAGAGTGGAGAGGCGATAACGCCCGCCTGATTCCAGATTGATCACCGATTGGCCGATCATGCCGGCGCCGGCCATGCCACCGAACAACCCTGCCGTGATGTTGGCGACGCCCTGGGCCCGCGCCTCAGCTTCGTAGTCGGCGTCCTCATCAAGGCTGTCTTCCACCACGTTGGCGGTGAGAAACGACTGCAACAAGCCCACAAAGGAAATGGCCAGCGCGGTGGGCAGGATGATGCCCCAGGTGTCCCACGCGCGGAACACCGGCGGGAGCTGGAAGGTGGGCCAACTGCTGGGCAATTGGCCGAGATCTCCCACCCTCGGGATCGGCAACTGCCACCATTCCGCCAGCCCGCTGATCACCAGGATCGCCACCAAGGTGGAAGGCACCAGCCGTGTGAGGCGTGGCAGGAGATAGATAATCAGCAAGCCAAGTACCACCAGCCCCCACACCCAAGGCCACTGGATGCTCTGGCCGGAGGCAGCCAGGCTGGGAATCACTTCATCGCCATCACGGCCAATGCCCAGCTGCGGCAGTTGGGCCAGAACGATCAGCACACCGATCGCATTGACGAAGCCCAGCGTGACGGCCCTTGGCACGAACCGCATCTGCTGGGCCAGACGCAGATAACCCCAGAGAATCTGAAGGCCGCCAGCCAGAATGGAAGCAGCCAACAGATAGCTGAGGCCGTGGGATTGCACCAGCCCGCCCATCAACAGGGCCACGCCTGCGGTGCATGCCGACACCATGCCAGGGCGGCCCCCCAGCAGGGCCACAACGATCAGGATCGCAATGGAGCCGAACAAGCCCACCTTGGGATCCACGCCGGCCACGATCGAGAAGGCGATCGCCTCGGGAATGATGCCGAGGGCTACCACGATGCCTGCCAGGAGCTCCTTGGAGATGGCGCTGCGGTCGGGAAGCAGCGACCAGCCTTGTGGCATGGGAATTGTCTTCAAAGGGGAGAAATGGTGATGGTGGGTTCAGCCGTTGAGAGCAACTGCTGGGCGGTGCTTGTCGGCGAGCGCAGTGGTGGCGAGCGCAGGTGTTGCCCAGGCAGCTCAGCGTTCTGCCAGCGCAGGCGTGCTGTGAATCGGGGCCAAGCCTTCAAGACCGAAAATGGCGTCCGCCAGCTGGTGGCAGGGCCAATGCAAAGCGAGAGGACGCGCTGCCATCAAGTCCAGGCCAGAGGCCTGACTGACTGCCGTCTCGCGTTACGGGGGATGAACCATGGCCAGAAGCTAGCAGCAGGCGGGTTCTCGGGCTTGTCGCCCGCGCACTTTGACGGACCATGTGGTCGCCCTGAAACCAGGCGGCGACGGCTTTGGCAACAGGCCGAAGCATCTGCTGGCCAGAGCCTCAATCAAGCCCGAGCGTATCTGTTCCGGATTCAATCAGGTGGTTCAGGCTTGCCAAGTCGTCATACAGAGGTCAGAGCGTTCTCGGGTTTATGCAGTGGCGAGTGGCGAGTGGCGGCTTTAGCATCGTGACGGTTGCTTGCTGTTGATCCATACTCCGGCGGCTAAGAGCTGCTTACAGTGTTCACAGCACTAGAAGTGTGGCCACGATCTAGCTGGTTGCAGCCTAAGGATTGCACTTGGCCGTGTGCCGGTCCGACCTCTAGGCCTGAGTCAAAGATTACTGCTTCAGGGGTGGCGTCCAGCCGCCAGCGCATCGACCAAAGCGAGTTGTTGAGGCAGGCATACGGTGGCGAGGTCATAACGGTCCACAATCGTCTGGCGGGCCGCACTCCTGATCGATCCGAAGGTCTTGGGATGTGCCAGCACGCTGGCAATCGTATTCGCCATGGCTTGGCCATCAAAAAAATTGACGAGCAACCCATTACGACCAGATTCAATCACTTCCTCCACTGGCGCTGTGGCGGAGCCGATCACCAAGGCACCACAAGCCATCGCCTCCAGCAGGCTCCAACTCAGCACGAAGGGGTATGTGAGATACACATGGCAGGTGCAGACGCGAAACAGTTCATGCAAAACGGGATGCGGCACCCACCCGACAAAGTGAACTCTGGAGTGGTCGATCTGGCTGCCAAGCTCCTGGAGCAGCAGCTGCTTCCAGGAGCCGCCACCCGGAGGTGGTGTGCCATAACTCACCCCTTCATCTCCCACGATCACCACTCTGGCTTGGGGGCGAAGCTTCTGAAGCAGAGGCAGCATTCGCAGAAAGCAATGAATGCCTCGGTAGGGCTCCAATTTACGCGCCACGAAGCTGACAACCTCATCACCAGGCCGCAGGGTGATGCCTGCTTTCTGAAGACAAATCTCTGCGCCCTGCCGTGGAGACACCTGTTCTGTATCAATACCTTCATGGATCACGCTGATGCGTTTTCGGTAGAAGGAAGGCGCCGTGCTGGCCTGCCACTCGGTAGGGGCGAGGCCCCAATCGAGGTCTTCCAGAGCCAGCAACTGGGGAGCGCGGCGCAGGCGCAGGCGTGCCTGTGACTTCCAGTTCGGTTGTGCTGTTCCTGCGGCAAACTCTGGGTCAAAACCCACATCAGCTCCTTCAAGCTGATAAACAAATTCCACTTGGTGCAGCACAGGCACCCCAGGTAGAACGTCCTTGATGACCATGAGTTCGCCCCAGCCTGGATGGCCGATCACCAGATCCACGCGGAGCCCCTTCGGCTTCAGCGACTCGATCAAAGCCCCTACAGCTTCTGCGCGCAGTGCCTTGGTCTGGATGTCGGCCACCCAACCATGGCAAGGCGGCACTCCTGCCGCAGGCATTGCGTTGTAACGGTGCAGCACCACTCCCTGCTGCGCCTGTGCCGTGGGCCCACCAATCGCCACGACGCGATCGCCACGTGCCACCATTGCAGCTGCCAGGTGGCGGTATTGTCCTGGAAAGTTCTGGTGAACAAACAGGATGTACATTTGCTATGGCACAGAGTGTAGTTTCACTTGTTGGTCATAACACTGGCCAGTGTCTTCGACCAGTGTTCTCGGCCAGTGTTTCTGGCCAGTGA
>CALFOF010000168.1 GCA_937919075.1 uncultured Cyanobium sp.
GGATGGAGAGAAACGGCACCGCCAAGGTGCTGCCCAGCGCATCGCGGTCGCTGAGGCTGACGCCATCGAGCACAGCCCGGGCATTGAACAGGCTGCTGAAGGCGCCGATCAGATCGAGAAAGGCTTCCGGCGAAAAGATGCAGGTGTAGTGGCCCGTCTGGATCGGGGCGTAATCGAGATGGGCGATCGTGCGCTCGGCCGCTTCGGCGATGCACCCGGCCACATCGAGCTGCTTGAGGCCATAGGCCAGACGCACAGCGCCACTGCTGCGGGGCTTGCGGCCTTCCTCTTCGCTGCGGGCGTAGAGGTAAAGGCTGGCGGTGGTGAGCTTCTGCTCGCGGCAGGCGCCGGCGCTGTTGAGGTAGAGGCGCTCGCTGCTGCGCTGGGCCAGGCCGTTGTAGGGAACGGTGGTGATGGCGGCATGGCGGCCAAGCAGGTCGCGCTCCGCTTCGCGCAGGGTGTCCAGCAGTTCGAGGATGCCGCGCGGTTCCACCAGCGGCTGATCGAGCGGTTCGAGCGGCGCCGTGGCCAGCGGCGAAAAGGCGGGAATGTCGTCGGCATTGCCGTAGGCGCTGGCATCGCGGGCGCCGCTGAGGGCGCGGGCCAGGCCGGCGGGGGAGAGATCGGAGGTGCTGGTGATGCCCACCAGGCCATCGCCGTTCCAGACCCGCACGGTGATGGCGCTGCGCTGGGCGCCCTTGAGCTGCTTGGCCTCGCCGCGGTCCACCTGCACGGAGGTGTCGGTGCTGCAGGCAGCCCCCAGATCCCAGCGCTCGATGCCCAGGCCCTGGGCCAGGCTGCTGAGCTGCTCACTGAGGGAGTGGGCATCGAGGCCCAGGGTGGCCACTGCTGTGGAGGTACTCATGATCAGCGGCCCCCCACGGTGATGGCATCCACCTTGATGTGCGGCTGCCCCACGGTGACGAAGATGCTGCCACTCACCGACCCGCAGAAGCCGGCCGCCAGCTCCAGGTCGTTGGCGCACATCGACAGCCGCGGCATCACTTCTTTGGCTTCACCGATCAAGGTGGCCCCCTTCACCGGCTTGCCGAGGCGACCGTTCTCGATCAGATAACCCTCTTCCACCGCGAAGTTGAACTGGCCGGTGGGGCCCACACTGCCGCCCCCCATCGATTTGCAATACAGGCCCCGATCCACCGATTCGATCAGCTGCTCCGGGGTGTGCGGGCCGGCGGCGATGTAGGTGTTGCGCATGCGGCTGGCGGCCGCGAAGGCGTGGCTCTGGCGACGGCCGCTGCCGGTGCGGGGGTGGCCGGTGCGCAGTTCACCGGCGCGGTCGGAGAGGAAGCGCTTGAGCACCCCGTTCTCGATCAGCACCGTGCGCTGGGGCGCCATGCCCTCGTCATCCATCGACAGGCTGCCGAAGGCACCGTCGCTGAGGCCCTCGTCGATCGCCGTCACAGCGGTGTGGGCGATCGGGGCTTCGATGCGGTCGGCGAAGGGGGTGGTGCCCCGCTCCACCTGGGTGGTTTCCAGCAGGTGGCCGCAAGCTTCGTGGAAGATCACGCCACCGAAGCGGTTGGCGAGGACCACCGGGTAGGTGCCCGCTTCCACGTAGTCGGCATGGAGCATGGCCTGGGTGCTGGCGCACAGGTCGATCGCAGCCGTCTGGGCATCCCATTGGCGCAGATCATCCGGGCGGTCGCTGCTGCCATAGCGGCGGCCCTGGCTGGCACGGTGGTCGCCGTCGGCAGCCAGGGCCGTGAGCCCTACCGACTGATGCAGCCGGATGTCACGGGCGAAGGTGCCATCGCTGGCGGCCACCATCACCTCCTGCCAGTCGCGGGCGTAGCTGCCGCGGCGCGCCTGCAGGTGCTGGCCGTGCCGATCAAGCAGGGCAGTGCCCTCCAGCAGCCGGTCGGTGGATTCCGCCAGGGTTGGGCAGGCACCCAGCCAGTCGCCTTTGGCGAGGGCGTGATCATGCAGCTCGGGCAGGCCATCGAAGCCACTGAGGCTGCTGCTGCTGATCGTGAGGCCGAGCATGCCAAGAGCCTGCTCCAAGGCCACCAGCAGGCCCCGCTCGCTGAGGTCGTTGGTGGAGACGAAGCCGTCACGCTCGCCGCGGAACACCCGCACCCCGGCGCCACGGCCAAAGGCCGGGCTCACACTGGTGATGCGGTCCTGCTCGGCCAGCAGCCCGATGTGGTCGGCGCTCTCCAGGAACACTTCCACCAGGCTGGCTCCAGCGGCGCGTCCTGCTGCCAGCAATGGCTCCAGGCGTTGACGCCAGCTGAGGTCAAACCCTTCAAGCGCCAGCAAAGGGCGAGCAGTGGAAGCAACCAAGGAAGTCAGCCTGATCTTGGTGGATCAGGCTAACGGCGGGGCCTCAGCGACGGGACTGAAGCAGGTTGTCTAGGGCGGGTGGCCCCAGTCGTTGATGGGCTGGGCTCAGCGCACGGCGGGTTGGAAGGCCTCGCTGCGGATCGGAGCCATCAGGAACAGCTTCGCCATTTCGAGGCCGTTGGCGGCCCAGAAAGGCAGCTTGCGCAGCACCTTGATGGGAGCGATGGCCGAGGAGGCATCGGCGGCGCTGAGGGCCTGGTTGTTGGCCACGATCCTTTCCAGCCGTTCATAGAAGCGCGGGTGCTCCACGTTGAGCACCACAGGGAACACGCGGGCCGAGGTTTCGTTGGTCTTGGCGATCACGTACTTGTCGTAGGCACGGGCATCAAGGCCCAGCGCTTCATAGAACTCCTTACGGGCCACGTCGCGCACATACATCGTGGCGAACACCGCCAGCAGGAAGAAGCGGCACCACAGCCGCGCTTGCAAACCGCGCACGGTGTCCGGCTGGGCCTTCATCAAGGCATCGAAGAAGTCGCCGTGGCGGTTTTCGTCCTGGCACCAGTTCTCGAAGAAGTTGAAGATCGGGAAGATCTTGCTGTCGGGGTTCTTCTCGAGGTGGCGGTAGATGGCGATGTAGCGCCAGTAGCCGATCTTCTCTGAGAGGTAGGTGGCGTAGAAGATGAACTTGGGCTTGAAGAAGGTATACGACTTGCTGGCGGTGAGGAAGCCCAGATCAAGCTGAAGCCCGAAGTCGCCCATCGCCTTGTTGAGGAAGCCGGCATGGCGGGCCTCATCCCGTGCCATGTGGGCGAAGCATTCGGCCAGCAGCGGGTTTTTGGTTTTGATGCGGCGGCTCAGTTCCTTGTACAGCAGGAAGCCGGAAAACTCCGAGGTGCAGCTCTGCTCAAGAAACTCAACGAACACACGGCGGGTGTCGGGATCGAGCTTGTCGGCGGCACCATCGAATTCGCCGTTGCGCACGAAATGATGGCGGTTGTAGTCCTTACGGAACTCTTCGCAGATCGCCTCCAACTCCACTTCATTGGGCCGCAGATCCATCGCCGCCATGGCGTCGAAATCTGTGGTGTAGAACCGCGGCGTGAGGATCGTGTCTTTGACCGGATCCTTGAAGGCCGGTGCACCGGCGCGGCCATTCGAGGCGGCGACGGGAGCGCTGGGTGCGGCGGTGGGAGGCACCATTCTGGCGTCGAGGCAGGCGATAGAGGCATCGTAAGGGCCATCCGAGCCGGCGGGGCCCAGTTGTGAAGCTCCCACAAAACCAGGCGTGACAAAGACTGAGCAAAACGTCTCAGCGCCACAGCGAGCGCCGTTTCAGTTGGGCCCGAGCCACTTCTGGCCGTTGAGCCGCGACACCACCCGGGACACCAGCAGGGGCAAGGTGGCTTTGCGCTCGTCGATCAGGAACGACTCCAGCAAGGTGGGTTCGCTGTCTGATTCGGCCAGGCTGAAGGTTTTGGGGCCGTTGATGTCGGTGGTGGTGAAGCAGAGCCAGAAGCGCCGGCCCCGGGGCATGGACCCCTTCACCACCCAGCAGTCGCTGCCCACCACAGGCATCGGCGCCTGCTCGAAGCTCAGCTCCGGCGACGGCCCGCCATAGGCCTGCATTTCCTTCGCCAACGCCGGCAGAAAGATCTGCGGTACGAACTCCGCAAACGGCTTGTCTTCCAGAGCCGGGGGCTTGGCTTTGGCCGCAGGCGTGGCCTTGGCTGCGGGCGCGGAATCTGCGGGTCCCTTGACAGATGGCGTGGAGGCGGCTCCGTTGGGTTCGCTCACCGGCACGGGGATCTGGCGTTCAGGTCACTGGAACTTTAGGGGCGGCAGTCGCAGGCTGGCTCACCAGTCGTCGCTCTGTGCCGCATCCCAGCCATCCCCACCGGCTCCTGCTGCGGCGGTGACAGCGGCTCCTGCTGCTGCGGCGGCAGGGGACGTGGCGGCAGCGGAGGTTCTTGCAGCGCCCACGCCTGGGTCCGCGCGGTGAATGACCCGGAAGGGAACGGCCACGGTGGGGGCGGGGTCTCCAGCGGCCCGAACGGGTCCGGCGGCCGCGGCGGCAGCAAAGGGTCGTCCCCGCTCATACGCCTCAGCGGGGGCCTCGCGGCGCCGCGACGGCTCGCTGCGGGGCAGGTCCCAGGGTTCCGGCTGGGCTCCCGGCTCCAGGCCCCGGCGCTGCCGCTGAAAAACGACCCGCGATTGGCCCTTGAGCGCCAGGGCCGTGGCGCCCGCGCTCAGGGCGGCGCCACCAGCGGCAGCCGCGGTGATCCACAGACCGATCGGCAGCGTTGGGGAGGTCCAGATCAGCAGCCGCAGGCTGGTGGCCGGCCGCGGGTTGATCGCACCCAGCAACAACACCGCCAGCAACGGCAGAAGCAGGGGCAGCAGCAGCAGACGTTGCAGCACGGCAGGGCTCAGGTGGGGAGCGGCTGCTCGATCGGACCCTGCCAGCGGCGCAGGTCCCCGAGTTCGAACCCGAGCGAATCGAACACCCGGATCACCAGGAAATCGACCATGTCCTCAAGGGAGCGGGGCTGCTGATACCAGGCGGGAATCGGCGGGGCGATGCGGGCACCGGCCTCCGCCAGCTGGGTGAGATTGCGCAGGTGCACCAGGTTCCATGGCATCTCCCGCGGCGCGATCACCAGCGGCCTGCCCTCCTTGAGATGCACATCGGCGACCCGCTCCACCAGATCCAGTGCCACACCGCTGCTGATGCGTCCAACGGTTCCCATGCTGGCCGGCAGGATCACCATGCCGCGGGTGCGGAAGCTGCCGCTGGCGATCGCCGCCGCCTGGTCGTTCCAGCGGTGGCAGCGCAGCGGCCCATTCGCACAACCGGTGCGCTGCAGCCAGAACGCCCTCTGGGCGTCCGGCTCGACGGGAATGCGCAACCCCTGCTCCGCCAGCCACACGGTGATGGCACCGCGGCTCACGATCAGCTCCACGGGTTGCCCGGCCTGCAGCAGCAACTGCAGGGCCCGTTCCGCCAGCGGCATGGCGGATGCGCCGGAAACCGCCAGCACCACCGGATCCATCGTTCAGGCCTCCTCGCTGGAATCGGGCTCGAAGCCGTCCTGGTCGTCGGGGCCCGTGCTGTCCTCGAAGCTGCCAGAGCTGTCGTCTTCCGGCAGGATCGCCACCAGATCGATCTGATGGCGTAGGGCATCCACCTTGAGGATGGTCACCTCAACGGCGTCGCCCAGCATGTAGGTGCGCCGGTTCTTGCGGCCCACCAGCCGGTTCTGGCGGGAACGATACTCATACCAGTCGTCCTTGAGTGAGCTCACGTGCACCAGCCCCTCCACCAGGGAGGGAGGGATTTCCACGAAGAAGCCGTAGCTCTGCACGCCACTGATCACGCCGGTGAGCGTCTGGCCCACCAAGGGTTCGGCGGCACGGGCCTGGGCCATCGCCAGCAGGTCGGCCTGGAGGTCGGCCAAGAAGCGGGCCCGGCCATTGAGCCGCTGCAGCAGGGACACGCTGCGGGATTGCTGCAGCTCGGCCATCTGGCTCGGCGGCAGCAGCGGCCAATCGATCTGGCCATGGCAGGCATCGGAGGCCAGGTCGACCCGGGTTTTATGGCGCACGCTGGGGCGATCCTTGCCTTCGGAGAGCAGCAGCACCAGCAGCTGCTGGTTCCACAGATCGGCATAGGAGGAGCTGGCCAGACACCAGGGGGCGTAGGCCTGTGCTTCACCGGCCAGCAGGTTGGGCCCCGGCTCCAAGCTGATCTGCACGGGCCTGAGCACTTCGCTGAGCTGGTGCTGCAAGCCGCGGCGGCGTTCGCTGGTGGCGAAGATCGCGGCCAGCACGCCAGGTGCGGGCGCATTGCCCTCGTCGTCCAGTTCAAGCGGCACATCGAGGGCGAGGGCGGCCTTGGCCACCTCGTTGATTTCTGCAGGATCGGGAGCCGCCTGCACCGCGAACAGGGCCGGCAGCTGCAGCGCCTGCAGGTGATGGCCCAGGGCACGGCCTGCCACCAGCACCACTTCCCGCAGCAGCGCCAACGGCTGGGTGGGGGGCAGGGCGATCATCCAGCCGCGATGGTGCTCATCGGGTTCGGGCGTGCGCAGATCACCGAGCACCTCGAGCGAAGGGAACGGCAGATCGAGATCAACCGAGCCCGCCGCCAGCCGCTGTTCCTGCAGCCCACGACCCACCGCGATCAGCCGTTCCAGATCGGGCAGCACGTTTTTGACCGCCTTGAGGGGCGCCGGCACCGTGCGGGCCTTCGGCTTGCGATCTGCCAGGGCTTCCAATGCAGCGGTGTCCACCTCGGCGTCAGGGCGAATGGTGGTGAGGGCAAAGCGGTAGTGGCTCAGTTGCCCTTCCGGCGTGATCGTGAGGGCCACGGAAACGGCGGCTGAAGATTCCCCCGGCCGAAAACCCGTGGCCTTGGCGAGTGCCGGGCTCAGCAGCGGCAACCAGCGCTTGCCGAGGCAGTAGGCCGAGCCCTGTTGGCGCAACCATTGGTCGGTGGCACTGCCGGGCGCGATGCGTTCGGCCACGGCGGGGCTATGGATCCACACCCGCAGGCCCTCGTCGCCTTCCTCCAGCGAGAGGGCCGGCAGTTCCGGCGCCTCCGCTCCCTGCCAGGGCCGCAACAACAGGGTGGGCAGAGCGGTGAGATCGGTGCGGCCCTTGTCGTTGGGGCTGCGCAGGCTGGCGCGCGGGGCACTGGCACGCTCGCGCAGGCGATGTTTAGTGAGCAGCAGATCCAGATCCGCCTCTTCACCCCCTTTGATCGGCAAGCGGCGTGCCACATGGCCCAGGGGAGGGAACTGGGCCACCGGGTAGCGATCAAGGCGCACCTCCACCACCGATTCGGCCTCGGGGTCGAGGTAGGCGGCATCCTCTGCGGGCAGAGCCACAGTGGTCAGCAGCCGGTCGTCCAGGGGCACGGCCACCAGGTGGTCGTCCTGTTGCTCCACCTGGGCCAGCAGGCTGGCGGTGGCCCGCTCGAGGATGCACTGAACGCCACCTTCCGGTGAACGGCGCCGCCCCCCTTCGCGCGTGATCCGCACCAGCACGCGGTCGCCGTTCCAGGCGTGATTGAGCTGGTGGTCACGGATGTAGATGTCATCACCGCCGTCTTCGCGCAGGGCGAAACAGAACCCTTTGCTGGAGCAGCGCAGCCGCGCCTCAATCAGGCTGTCGTCGGTGCGGCGCGAGATGCCGGCCTCGTGCGACTCCAGCAACCCCACCTTTTCTAGGCCTGCGAGGGCGATGCGGAGGTGTTGCTTGTCGGGCGTGAGGCTCAGACCGAGCGCCTTCTCGAGCTGCTCGACCGGCAGAACATCGGATTCGGGCAGATGGTCGAGCAGGTCAGCGACCGAAAACTTCATCGGAGCAGCGGGGAGAGACAGGGTTCGAGCCAGGAACGGAGCAGGGGATGGCGGCTTCCGGGGCGTGCAGCGGAGCCCCCGGGAACTGGCGTCTTAGCAGAGACTTTACGAAGCCTCCTGCCGCACCCGGATCAGCAGGCGGCTGCCGATCACCAGGAACCCCAGCGAGGCAGCCAGCTGCAGGGCGGCCGGCGGGATCAAAGAGGAGAGAGACCCCCCCGCCAGAGCCCCCAGCAGGCTGGCCAGCACCAGTGCGCCGGCGCTGCCCAGAAACACCGCCAGGGTGTTATTGGAGGTGCCGCTGATCGTCACGATCGTGAGCTGGGTTTTGTCACCGAGTTCGGCCACGAACACGGTGAGAAAGGTGGAGGCCAGCAGCGGAAGTTGCATCAGAGGAGAGCGGTGGACGGGGAAACAGAGGCTCGAGCAAGGGGGAGCGAGCGATCTCGGGAACGCTGCACCCAGGGGAAGATCCATCCAGGCGACGTTCCGTTCTAGGGAAGATCAACCCAGCGAAAGGATCAACCCAGGCACGCTTGATCCAGGCAGCAGCGTTGCGGCCACTGGTGTCTGCAACACGGCGGCAGTTGGTGCGTGCAGTAATTGCACCGCCGCCTGGACGCCCAGCCAGAGGCCGAGCGCCACCATCAGCACCCCGGCAAACAGCTCAAGGCGTTGCGGGGGGAGCACCGTGGCCAGCCAGCGGCCGAGCAGCACCCCCACCAGGCTGGAGCAGATCAGGGCCAGCGCCGCCCCCACAAACACCACACCCGGGCGCCCCGATTGGGCGGACAACAACAGCGCCGCCAGCTGGGTCTTGTCGCCCAGTTCCGCCAGAAACACCGTGGTGAAGGTGGTGAACAAAATGCTCACGAACGAAGCCGGCAGGGCGGCTCCGCTGGCTTCCGGTCCGCTCAACTGAGCGTTGCTTACCTCAGGTGCGCCCGCCTCCGGAACACTGGCCGGAGTGGGCGCAGAGCCTGCGGTAGATCCGCTGCTGGGGTCGCTGGTGGCGCTCATGAAGGGCGGGAGGCAACGGAGCCAGGTTGGCTGTTCGGTTGGCCGTTCAGCGGCGCCGGTGCCCGGCGGGTGGCCCGTTCAAACCGGCGCAGCTCCAGGCTGCGCCCGCCGAATTCGCTGCGGATCTGCTGCTGACAACAGCGAATGGCGAACGCTTCGCTTTCTGCTGGCGGCACCTTGAACAGAGCAGCCAGCTGGCTCACCTGGCAGAAATCGGGCCGCTCGGCGTAGATCCTGCAGCGGCGGGAACCGGTGTCGAAATGGCGGCACCAGCCGTCGGCACCCACCATCGACAGGTAGGTCTCCCGTTGCTGGGGATTGAGGGCTTCGAGAGCCTCGCTCCGTTCCTCGGGGTCAAGGCGACAGCAGGCCCCACATCCGGAGATACAGCTCCAGTGGGTTCCGCAGACCATCAGGCCACCCCGCGTTGCTGTGACAAGCCGTCACAGTGGCATGGTCGCCACCGGGATGCCTGTCACCACGACCCTTAGGCTGCTGCGCAGAGTGCTTTCCTTGCGAGCTTTCGGACCATGGGTATTGATTTCCATCTGATCGCCAACTTCCTCGCCCTGGCTCTGATCACCCTGGCCGGTCCGGCCGTGATCTTTATCCTTTTCTATCGGCGCGGCGCGCTCTGAGCCTTCAGGCCACCAGGCCCAGCGCCAGGCTGGCCTCGTCAATCAGGCCCTGCACGTAGGGGTGCCGCTCCCCCTGCACGTTCGTTTCATGCAAGGGGATTCCCATTTCTTCGCCTGAGGCATTGCGGATGCGCAGCTCCTCGGCCTCCACCCGGCACCAGTAGGAACGCTGGCGGCGTTGCAGCAGCACCTCGCCCCCACCGCTCTCGCGCAGCCCCACCACTTCGAGCTGCAGCCGCTCCTCGCCCTGCCAGTGGTTGAGCCGCAGGCGGTAGGCCACATCCACCATGGCCGGCACCGTTCCTTCCCCTTGCCAGCGCCAGGCGATTGCCCGCTGGCGGATGCCGTTCTGCTCCAGCACCAGCTGCAGATGGCCGCCCCGCAGGCTGCGCTGCTCCACCACGCGGCACTGCTGGCTCCAGAACACGGGGGTTTCGTGGCCGGCGCCGAACGGCTCCAGCCGTTGCAGGCAGAGCCAGAAGGGTCTGTCGATGCGATCGAGCGCCAGCCGTGCTTCCGGCTCCACCGGCAGCCCGCCGCCCAGGGGGGTGGCATTGCCACTGGCGATGGCGCTGAGCGCGTCGTGGAGAGACGCGACGTTCTCGGCCCGCACTGTGAAGCCTCCCGCGGCGGGATGGCCGCCGTGGCGTTCGAGCAGGTCGTGGCAGGCCCGCAGGGCCGCATCCACCGCAAACCCCTTGGGAGCCCGCACCGATGCCCGCAGCAGCCCGTTGCCTTCGCCGGCCAGCATGGCCACCGGCGCACCGAAGCGCTCCACCAGCCGGGCTGCCACCACGCCGATCACGCCGTGGTGCCAATGGCTCTGGGCGAGCAGCAGAAAGGGGCTGCGCTCGGGGCCGTCGGCTTCCACCAGCGCCACCGCTTCCGCTTCGATCGCGTCGCAGAGTTCGCGGCGCTGCCGGTTGAGCGCCTCACACTGCTGGGCCAGTTCCATGGCACTGTCTAAGTCTGCGGTGGTCAGCAGGTCGACCACCAGCTGGGGATCACCGAGCCGGCCGACCGCATTGATCCGCGGCGCGATCTGAAAGGCCACCGCCGTGGCATCAAGAGGTCGTTCACCAAGACCGGCCAGCCGCTGCAGAGCCTGCAGCCCGGGCAGCGCGGAGCCTTGCAAGCGGCAGAGGCCGTCTTGAAGCCAGCGGCGGTTCACCCCGTGCAAGGGGGCCATGTCGGCGATCGTGCCGATGCAGAACAGGTCAAGCGCCATGCCGGTGGCATCGGCGCGGTTCAGCCGCTCGGCAAGGGCCACCGCCAGCACATAGGCCAGCCCCACCCCGGCCAGGCCGCGGTACGGCGAGCCTTCGGGGGTGATGGCCGGGTGCAGCAGCGCCAGGTATGGCGGTGGCTCCGGCGGAATGGTGTGGTGATCGGTGAGGATCACGTCCACCTGCAGCGCCCGGGCCCGGTTCAAGGCGTCGGCGGCGGCGATGCCGTTGTCCACCGTCACCAGCAGGCGGATGCCGTCGCCGGCCAGGCGCTCCACCATCGCCGTGTTGAGCCCATAGCCATCCTCCTGACGGCTGGGAATCGCCGCCACCGGCCGTGCGCCCAGCCGCTCCAGCACCCCTACCAGCAACGCCGTGCTGGTCATGCCGTCAGCGTCGTAGTCGCCGCAGATCGCCAGCGCTTCGCCCCGCCCGCAGGCCAGCGCCAGGCGCTCTACGGCCACGCCCAGGTCCTGGAAATGCTGCTGGGGATCGGGGGCCGCGGGGGGATCGAGCAGGTCGGTGATCGCAGCGGCACTGCAAAAGCCACGCCGGCGCAGCACCGCCAACAATTCAGGCGGCAGGCCCAGGGCAGCGAGCGCTTTGAGCGGGTCAGCAGCTTGCGTGCCACCGGCTTGCGGCTCACTGGCTTGCAGCTCACTGGCTTGCAGGGCCGGCAGGGGCGCCGGCAACTGCCAGCGTTGCTCGGGCAGGCGGGTCAACAGGCCATCGTCGAGGCGGCTGTCGCATTCTGTGTGCTGGCTGTTCATGCGGCTTTGCTTAGCCTCCGTGCATGGATGACGCTCCCCTGCAGCATTCCCTTGGCGCCTTGCTCTGGGACGTGGACGGCACGCTGGCGGAAACCGAGCTGGACGGCCATCGCCCTGCCTTCAACCGGGCGTTTGCCGAGGAAGGCCTCCCCTGGCACTGGGATCCGCCCACCTACATCCAGCTGCTGGCGATCAGTGGCGGTCGCGAGCGGTTGCGCATCTTTCTCAGCGATCAGGGCCCCGAGCCCCCCGATCCCGCCCTGCTGGATGCCCTGGTGCGCCGCAAGCAGCAGCACTACACCGCCCTGATGGCGGACGGGGCAATCCAGCTGCGCCCGGGCGTGCAGCGGCTGATCACTGCCGCCGCTGCCGCCGGGCTCACCCAGGCGGTGGTCACCACCTGCGGGCGCCGCTCCGCCCAGGCGCTGATCGAGCGCCTGTTGCCCGAAGCGGCAGCGGCCTTCGCCTTTCTGGTGTGCGGCGACGACGTGACCGCCCTGAAACCCGCACCCGACGCTTACCTCCTTGCCCTGCGTCAGTTGGCCATGCCGGCGGCGGCGGTGGTGGCGATCGAAGATTCCAGCAACGGCACCAGGGCTGCAACGGCAGCCGGTCTGCGCACCCTGGTGACGCTCAGCGAAGCCACCTGCCGTGAACCGCTCACTGTGTTCAAGGGGGCAGCCGCCATCGTGAGCCAGCTGGGCGAGAGCAGCGCACCCAGCTTGGTGCGGCAGGGTCCGGCTTGCACCGGCGGCCTGATCACGCTCTCCTACATCGAGCAGCTGGTCGTTCCTTCATGAGCACCCCGCCGGTTCAGGCCACCCGCTTTCAGCACCTGCTCGAGCGCATTGCCACGGCGCTGCTTCAGGGGGTGCGCGGCAGCTGGCGGCGCCGCAGCCTTTCGTTGATCGCCCTGCTGGCAGGGTTCTTCGCCGGCAACAACCTCACCTCCTATTTCCTGGTCACCATCGGGCAGCGGCCGGTGGTGGTGCTGGTGTTGGTGGTGGGCCTTGAACTGCTAGTGCGGTTGCGCAGCCATCAGGTGCGCGGTGAACCCTCCCTGGCCTGGGTGATCTGCGACCACCTGCGGCTCGGGCTCGTCTACGCCGTGGTGGCGGAGGCGTTCAAGCTGGGCTCATGACGCAGCTTCCAGAGCCTGCCTTCACCCCGCTCTGGCCCGAAGCTCCGTACCAAAGGCTGCTGCAAGCTTGTGGCGTGGTGGATGCTGCCGCCTGGCACGGGCGCTGGCGGCAGCATCCAGACGCCCTGTCCATCCCGCCTGATCCACGCTGGGCGCTGGTGTTGCCGCTGTTGAGCCGCTGCCAGGGCGAGGTGGCCAAGGGCAAGCGCCTGCTGATCGGCCTCAATGCCCCGGTGGGGGCGGGCAAATCAAGCCTCGGTGCCTGGCTGAGCGCCTTGGCGCCGGCGTTGGGCCTGCGCCTGAGCAGCCTCTCGATTGACGACTTCTACTGGCCCTGGCAGGAGCGCACCAGCCGGATGGCGGGCAATCCTTTTGGTGTCGACCGGGTGCCGCCCGGCAGCCATGACGCGGACCTGCTGGCCCACCAGCTCACAAGCTGGCGCCAGGACGGGGTGCTGCGATGGCCCCGCTTCGACAAGCGGCTGCGGCAAGGGCACGGAGATCGCAACGGTTGGAGCCGCCAGGAGGCCGATGTGGTGCTGCTGGAGGGCTGGCTGATCGGCTGCCGTGCCATCGGCCCGGCGGCACTGGCGGGGCGGCTGGAGCGGCTAGGGGGTGCGGCGGCCCTGGGGCTGACGTCCGAGGAGCACGCCTGGCTGCCGCACTGGGACGCGGCGTTGGAGCCCTATGCGCCGGCGTGGGCCCAGTTGGATGGGCTGTGGGTGTTGCAACCGCTCGACTGGAGCTGGCCGCGCCGCTGGCGCTTCCAGGCCGAAGCACGCCAGCGGCGCCGCAGCAGCGGCGTTGATGGCGGCACTGAAGTGGGTGGCGCAGCGTTGGCTGGGGCCGACCTGGAGAGAATCGTGCGGGCCAGCCTGTGCTCACTGCCGCCAGCCCTTTACCAAGACCCCTTGATCACGGACACCGGCTGCCCGCCAAGCAACGGGGTGGGAAGTGGTGTGGAAGCGGTGGGGCTGCTGGATGGCCGCCGCCGCTTCCGTTGGATCGGCACCGGAGATGAGGCCGGCATCGCTGCTGATCAGCTTTCTTCGGTTTCAGCGCTTTCATCGATCGGGTAGACGAAGCCCTGGGCCCGGCCACTCAGCACGGCTTTGCCGAGCGAGAGGGCCTTGCTGGCGGCAACACCCGCCTTGGCTTTCCAATGGGCGTGGCGCTGGTTGCGCTTGCCCTTGGACGTTTTCTTCTTGGGAACAGCCATTCCCTACCTACTGCCAAACAACTACTTTCCGCTGCCGGCCTGCCTTTCGTCAAATCGCTAAACTCAATGCAGCAGCAAATCCATGTGAGCAGCACGCCTCCTGTGCTTCCGCTCTGGTCCAGCGGATCCACCGCTGCTCTGGCGGTTGCCCCAGAACCCAATGCGGCCCCTGCCGCTGAATCGAGGCCATCTGCCACCAGCACCAGCCCTGCTCCAGGTGATCAGGCCCCTGCCGAACAAGCACCGGCAAGCCCAGCTCCTGCAGTGGCCCCAGCCCGCCCGGGCCTGTTCAGCAACCTCGGCGTGCGTCAGCCTGCCCCCCCCACCTACAGCCAACTGCTGGCGCTGATGCGCGACGGGCAGGTGAAGGAGGTGGAGCTCTTGCTGCGACACCGGGAAGCTCTGGTCACCCTCGCCGATGGCACCAAGACGCGGGTGGCGGTGTTCGCCAACGACACCTTGCTGCTCAGCACCGCCGAGCAGGCGAAGGTGCCGCTCAGCGTTCGCGACGATCGCCAGGAAGATGCCACCGCCGGCCTGGTCGTCAATGTGCTGCTGGTGGTGATGCTGGTGGGCGGTCTCACCCTGCTGATCCGCCGCTCCTCCCAAGTGGCCAACAAGGCGATCGGCTTCGGCCGCAGCCAGCCGCGGCTTCAGCCCGAGGGCACGGTGTCGGTGCGCTTTGAGGATGTGGCGGGCATCAACGAGGCCAAGGAAGAACTACAGGAGGTGGTGAGCTTCCTGCGCCAGCCCGAGCGCTTCACCTCCATCGGCGCCAAGATCCCCAGAGGGGTGCTGCTGGTGGGCCCGCCCGGCACCGGCAAAACCCTCCTCGCCAAGGCGATCGCCGGCGAAGCCGGCGTGCCCTTCTTCTCGATGGCAGCCTCGGAGTTCGTGGAGATGTTTGTGGGCGTGGGGGCCAGCCGGGTGCGCGACCTGTTCCGGCGCGCCAAGGAAAAAGCACCTTGCATCATTTTTATCGACGAAGTCGATGCGGTGGGGCGCCAGCGCGGTGCGGGCATCGGCGGCGGCAACGACGAACGGGAGCAGACCCTCAACCAGCTGCTCACTGAGATGGATGGCTTCGAGGAAAACTCGGGCGTGATCCTGCTGGCGGCCACCAACCGGCCGGATGTGCTTGATGTGGCCCTCACCCGGCCCGGTCGCTTCGACCGTCAGATCAGTGTGGATCTGCCCGACCGCCGTGGCCGTGAAGCCATCCTGGCGGTGCATGCCCGCAGCCGTCCCCTCTCTGAAGAGGTGTCGATGGCCTCCTGGGCTGCCCGCACCCCAGGATTTTCCGGCGCCGACCTGGCCAACCTGCTCAATGAGGCCGCCATCCTCACCGCCCGCCGCCAGAAGGCGAGCATCGACGACCAGGCGCTCAGCGATGCGCTGGAGCGCATCACCATGGGCCTGTCGGTAGCCCCCCTGCTGGACAGCGCCAAAAAGCGCCTGATCGCCTACCACGAGGTGGGCCACGCCCTGCTCACCACCCTCATTCCCAACGCCGATCGCCTCGACAAGGTGACCCTGCTGCCGCGGGCCGGCGGTGTGGGCGGCTTTGCCCGCACCATGCCCGATGAGGACATCATCGATTCCGGGTTGATCAGCCGCGCCTACCTGCAGGCACGGCTGGTGGTGGTGATGGGCGGGCGGGCCGCGGAAACGGTGGTGTTCGGCCCCAGCGAAATCACCCAGGGCGCGTCCGGCGATCTGCAGATGGCCACCCGCATCTGCCGTGAGATGGTGACCCGCTACGGGTTTTCACCACTCGGCCCGGTCGCACTTGAAGGCGATGCGGCCGAGGTGTTTCTCGGCCGGGATCTGATCCACACACGGCCCAGCTACGCGGAAAGCACCGGTCGCCGCATCGATGCCCAGGTGCGCGCCCTCTCGCGTGAGGCGCTCGATCGGGCCGTCGCCGAGCTGCAGCCGCGCCGAGATCTGCTCGATGATCTGGTGGAGCTGCTGATTGAGCGGGAAACCCTCAGTGGCGATGAATTCCGGGCGATCGTGGAGAGCTACGAAATCAACCAGACGGCCGGCAGCCAGCGTGCGGGCACCCGCTCTCCCGCAGCCTGAAAGGTTGCACAGGAGGGGGGCTAAGCACCCGAATAAACCAGTCGAATGAGTCGAACCAGGGGATTCGTCGAACCAGGCGATCAGGTGAACCAGTCGCTCAGGTGAAGCGGATGTCGAGGCTGCGCAGGTAGGTGTGCAGGCCGGCATCCTGGATGGGCAGCAACAGGGCGGTGCGGCCGCTTTCGTTCACGTGGGAATGCCACTGGCCCGGCGGGGTCACGAAGGCGGCGCCCGGCTCCCACTCCATCCGCACCGGATTGCGGATCGTGCCGTCGGCATTGAGCTCGCTGCCCGAGAGCGTGGCGCAACCGGGGTCGCAATCGATCACCAGATCCAGGGCCACCGACTGGTGCCGATGCGGCGGCTGGACGGCACCGGCCGGCACCATGCCGTACATCGCCCAGAGGGTGTGGGTGATGGTGCGGCTGGCCGGCAGGGCGGTGTTGGCCAGCAGCAGGCTGAGCCGGTTGCTGCGGGCACTGCTGGGGTCGGCGGCCAGCAGGTCAAGCTCCTGGCGCAGCCAGCTGCCCGGGTAGTAGGTGGCCTCGAAGCGGGCCTGATCGGCACTCACACCCAGATGGCTGAGCAGCGGGCCGTCATGCACCCAATACAGAACGCTTTCGGCAGCGGCATCCAGCTGGGGCGCAGCTCCTGCCGGGAGTACGAACAGGTCGCCCTGGCGCCAGGGCTGGCTGAAGGCCGGGGCGATGGCGTTGCCCTCCCGCTGGCAGCGGCCTTCGCCGTGGAGCACGTAGAAGAGCAGGCTGGTGGCATTGGCGCCGGCCTCGATCGATTCCCCGGCCAGCAGGCGAATGAAATTGGCAGACAGGGCCGGGCTGGTGGCCGGACCGCTGCAGCCCAGGGCCCCGCTCAGATCAAGGGGCAGCACAGCCGTGGGGCCGCTGGCGTGGAGTTCAGGGCCCCAGCGATGGTCGGGGATCGGTTCGGTGAGCCCGTGGCGGATCGGGTTGGCCGCCTGTCTGTAGTCGAACAGCTGGGCGGTGGAGCTGGGGCTGCTCAGCGCCGCGGCGGAAGGCAGGCCGGGGCTGGTCGGTGAAGCGGCGGGTGCTGGCTTGGTCTGGGTCATGGATCCAGCCGCAGGATGGTGTCGGTGAGCCTATTGACGCAAGCCTGAAGCCGCGGGGTGGCCACCGCTGACACCGTTTCAACGGGCATTGGCCTCAGCCACCAGCCACGGCCGGCACGATGCTCACTTCATCGCCATCGCGCAAGGGGGTGGCCTGGTTGTCAAGGAAGCGGATGTCTTCGCTGTTCACGTAGACATTGAGGAAGCGGCGCAGCTTGCCCTGTTCATCGGTGAGGCGCGCCTTGATGCCGGGGAACTGGCTGTCGAGGGCCTGCAGCAAGCCATCCACGCTGGAGGCCTCCAATTCCACGCTGGCCTGATCAGCGGTGTACTTCTGCAGCGGGGTGGGAATCAGGACCTGAATGGCCATGGGGGAAAGGAAAGGGGGAAGAAGAATCGGGAACGACGGAGAAGGCGTAACGGGAATGCCGCTCAGGCGGTGGAAAGGCGGTGGGCGGGGGTCAGACCCCCATCGGCTCCCAGGTGGCGCGATGCAGCGATTGGGCCCGCTCCCAGGCGGCATTGAAGCTGCTGAGCTGGGGTTCGATGGTGTGGGGCTCGCCCACCACCCCACTGATGGCCTCAAGGGTTTTGAGCCCGTTGCCGGTGATGTAGGCGACGGTGGTTTCCTCGGGATCGATCTTGCCCTGCTCAGCGAGCTTCTTGAGCACGGCGATGGTGGTGCCACCGGCCGTTTCGGTGAACACTCCCTCGGTTTCGGCCAGCAGCTGGATGCCGGCCACGATTTCCTCGTCGGTGACGGAGGCGATGGTGCCGCCGGTGCGACGGGCGATATCGAGGGCATAAGGGCCGTCGGCGGGATTGCCGATGGCGATCGATTTGGCGATGGTATCGGGCTTCACCGGGGTGATGAAATCACGGCCCGCCTCGAAGGCCTGGGCGATCGGTGAGCAGCCTTCCGCCTGGGCGCCACTGAAGCGCACCGGCTTTTCGTCGACGAGGCCCACCTTGATGAATTCGTCGAAGCCCTTGCGGATCTTGGTGAACAGGGAACCGGAAGCCAGCGGCGCCACGATGTGGTCGGGCAGTTGCCAGCCCAGCTGCTCGATCACCTCGTAGCCGAGCGTTTTGGAGCCTTCCGAGTAGTAAGGGCGCAGGTTGATGTTCACGAAGCCCCAGCCGTAGGTGTTGGCCACTTCCGAGCAGAGCCTGTTGACCTGGTCGTAGTTGCCCTTCACCGCCATCAGGGTGGGGTTGTAGATCAAGGTGCCAAGCACCTTGCCCAGCTCCAGATCGGCGGGGATGAACACGCAGCATTCGAGGCCCGCATGGGCGGCGATGGCGGCGGTGGAGTTGGCCAGGTTGCCGGTGCTGGCACAGCTCACCGTGGTGAAGCCGAGCTCACGGGCGCGGGTAAGGGCCACCGACACCACCCGGTCCTTGAAGGACAGGGTGGGCATGTTGACACCGTCGTTCTTGATGTAAAGGTGCTTGAGGCCGAGGCGCCGCGCCAGCCGGTTGGCCCGCACCAAGGGTGTGAAGCCGGTGCCCACATCGATGGGGTCGCCCTGCACGGGCAGAAATTCGCGGTAGCGCCAGATCGAAGCCGGCCCCGCCTCGATCGTCGCTCGGGTGACCCGGGCGCGGATGGCGTCGTAGTCGTAGACGACTTCCAGTGGCCCGAAGCAGACGTCTTCGCAGACGTGGCGAGCACCGGCGTCGTAGGGGTGGCCGCATTCCTTGCAGCGCAGCCCCGTGAAGGTGGCACGAGAGAGGGTGGCCGTCACAGGCTCACTGCAGCGATGAAGCGAAAGCTAGCAGCGGCGCCCAGGCGATCCGAGAATATCCGATCTCCAGGGTCGGGTATTCAGGCGCGGCTGGAGGCTTCATTCAGGCCGCAGGCTTGTCTGCAGCCGACGCCTGTTTAGCCTCAGCCCGTGGCCCACCGTTTCTCCCGCCTGAAGCCACCGCTGCTGGCGGGGCTGATCTTCGTGCCCCTGCTCGTCGTTGGCGTGCTGGTGGTGTCGCGGCTGAGCGTCGAATGGGCCTGGTATTCCCAGTTCGACTTTCAGCAGGTGCTGTTGCGCCGCTGGATGCTGCAACTGCTGGGTTTTCTGCTGGTGATGGGGGTGGGCATTCCCCTCCAGCTGCAACAACTGCACCGCTGCTGGCGGCTGCGCAGCGAGGCGCCAACCAAGCCGTTGCCACGCCAGGCCTTGCTGCGGATGGGCCCGCTCGCTCTGATCTGCATACTGCTGGCGCTGCTGTTGCTGCTCAGCACCGGACTCCTCTTTCTGTTCGTCCAGGCCCGCGGCCTGATCTCCGATCCCTTCGATAGCGATGTGGTCAGCGGCCTCTCAGCGCTGGCCGGCCTCTCACCCAGCTGGGTAGCGCTGCTGGCCGCCGTGCTCGGCCTGTTGCTGCTGCTGCGGCCCTTGCCGGTGCTGCGGGTGGTGCTGGCGGCGGCGCTGGCGGGATCGGCCACCGCCCTGGCCCGCGGCTGGAGCCTGTGGTTGCCGGCGCTGCTGGCGGTGCCGTTCGGTGAAACCGATCCACTCACCCATTTCGACCTCAGCTTCACGGTGCTGCGGCTGCCGGCGCTGCAGCTGCTGTTCAGCGTGCTGATCGCGCAGTTGCTGGTGGGGCTTGCGGGCTGCCTGTGGGTCAGTTTCACCGAGGGATCCAGCCTCAGCGACCTGCGCTTTGTGGGCCTGAGCCGCGAGCAGCAAGGGGTGCTTAAACCGCAGATCGCCGTGCTCGCCGCCCTGGCCTCGTTGACCAATGCGCTGTCCCCGTTTGCGTTGATGGTGCAAGGGAGTGGTGTGGCTGCTGGCGCCGGCTTCGTCGACCTGCACGTGCGCCTGCCGATCCGCCTGCTGCTGGCCCTGCTGCTGCTGCTGGCGTCGCTCGGTCTGGCCCTGCCGGTGCGGCGCAGCTGGTTGCGGCGCTTGGTGGTGATCCCCCTGCTGGCCACGGCCCTGCTGCTGCCGGTGGCCGAATACCTGGTAGCCCCCCAAGTCCAGAGCTTGTGGGTGCAGCCGCGGGAGCTGGAGGTGGAGACGCCCTACATCGTGCGCAGCATCCGCGCCACCCGCCGCGCCTTCGGTCTCGAAGATGTGCGCGATTCGATTCTCGAGCCCCTGCAACGGATCACCGCCGACGACCTCGTTGCCGCGCCGGGCACACTCGCGAACATCCGCCTGTGGGACAGCGGCCCCTTGCTGGCGGCCAACCGCCAGCTGCAGCAGCTCCGCCTCTATTACAGCTTCCCTTCAGCGGCTGTCGACCGTTATGACCTCTCGGCCCCCGGCGAGGATCAGACCTCTCAGCAGGTGCTGATCTCCGCCCGGGAACTCGACAGCAGCGCGTTGCCTGAGGGGTCACGCACCTGGCTCAACCGGCATCTGGTCTTCACCCATGGCTACGGCTTCACGGTGTCACCGGTGAATGCCTTCGGCGCCGACGGCTTGCCGTTGTTCTTCGTGAAGGATCTCGGCCGCAGTGGGCGGGTGCAGGGCATCCCCCAGCTGGGCATCAAGGACGCCGAAGCGCAGGCCGCCTTCCCCGTGGGCCGGCCGCGCCTGTACTTCGCCTCTGGCCCGGCGCCTTATGCGATCGCGCCCACCAAGGTGCAGGAGTTCGATTTTCCGGATGGGGAACTCAACGTCTTCACCCACTACGACGGCGAGCGCGGCATTCCGCTGACCAACGCCTGGCAACGGTTCAAGGCTGCGGTTTATCTGCGCGAACCGAGGGTGCTGTTGGCCGGTTCCTTCACGTCCCGCTCGCTGTTGCTGCTGCGGCGCCAGGTGAATGAACGTGTTGAAGCCTTGGCACCCTTCCTGCGCTTTGAGAGCGAGCCCTATCTCGTTACTGTGAGGGTAGACAACGAGCCAGAATTCGAGGCAGAGCACCATCAGTATTGGATGCTTGATGGCTACACCACCAGCCGCAGTTATCCCTACAGCGATGCCAACAGCGACGGCATCCGCTATTTCCGTAATCCTGTCAAGGCCGTGGTGGATGCCCAGGATGGCCGGCTCTGGCTCTATGTGAGCGAGCCGAACGATCCGGTCCTGCGCACCTGGCAGCGGGCCTTCCCGGAACTGTTCCACCCGCTCACCGACATGCCGGAGCCGCTGCTGGCCCACATCCGGGTGCCCAACAACCAGTTCAAGATCCAGTCAGAACGCTTGCTCCGGTATCACGTCACCGATGCACGCACTTTCTACAACGGCGACGACGTGTGGGCGGTGCCACTTGAAACCTACGGCTCCGAAACCGTGGCCGTTCAGCCTTATCACGCCACCCTGCAATTGCCTGGGGAGAGCCGGCCGGAGTTCGTGCTGCTGCTGCCCTTCTCCCCCGTGCGCCGCTCAAATCTGGTGGGTTGGCTGGCCGCTCGCAACGATCCTCCCCATTACGGCGAACTCTTCCTTGTGCGGTTCCCGCAGCAGCGTCTGTTGCTCGGGCCGCAGCAGATCACCGCATTGGTGGAGCAAGATCCTCAGATCAGCTTTCAGTTCGGTCTCTGGAACCGTGCTGGCGCCAGGCTTGTGCGCGGCAATCTGCTGGTGCTGCCGGTGGGGGATGGGCTGCTCTACGTAGAGCCGATCTACCTGGAATCGGGCGATAACAATCTGCCCACGCTGGTGCGGGTGGTAGTGACCGACGGCCGCCGCTTCGTGATGGACCGGGATCTCAACACGGCCCTCAATAAGCTCACGCAGGAGGTTCCAACCACCACCAGTCCAGCGGAATCAGTGCAGGAATTCTCTCTACCTGTGGCGATCCCAGGCCTCGACGGACTGTTGTGACACCAGGCCGCTGATGGCGTCACATGAAAAGGGGCCTGATGGCCCCCAATGAAATGAGCGCGAAAGCTCTCTGCATAAAAAAGGGGCCGATGGCCCCTGGATGCTGGTAGCCAGGATGAGCGAATCGCTCAGCTGGCCAGGTGTGATTGGGCTCAACCTGCTTGACCGGCCGGTGTGGCCGGTGTGGCCGGTTGAGACGGCCGGTAACCGGGTTCAGACGGCCACGGCGGTTTTGGGATCCAGGGCGCCCTTGGCATAGAGAGCGGCGTAGTAGTTGATGTTCTGCTGCTTGATCTTGCTGGCCTGGCCGGCGCACCAGAACTGCTGGTAGCGGTCAAGGCACACCTTCTTCATGTAGGCCCGGGCCGGCTTGTTGAAGTGGCGGGGGTCGAAGTTGGAGG
>CALFOF010000169.1 GCA_937919075.1 uncultured Cyanobium sp.
CCAGGATTCGCTTTGCTCAGAGGCTCGATGCTCTATTGGCAACAAACTCCTAGAGGGTTGCATGGTTGCAGCTGGCAACGGCCGGGTTCTAGTCGCCTTGAAGCTTGAGGATGAGTATGAGGACGGATGCTTTCTCTTCGACTTGGCTGATCGCAGTTGCACGCGAGAGCATTGGTTCCAACCCGCTTGGGTCAGGCAGCAGTGGGCGGTCTTGCAGATGGGACCCGAGAAGGGGATCCGCGGCCTATCAGCAATGAACTATGGCGACAGGGTTCTGGCTGCTATAGCTACCCGTGCCGGCTTTGCAGCTTGTTGGGAGCTTGGCAGTGATCGGGGTTGCACGATCGAAACTGAGACTAGTGTTCAGAGCGTAGCCTTGCATCCCCATGCAGATCTGCTGGCGATAGGGACAGGTAGGCGTGTTCTGGATCTTAAATCTCAGGCGATTGCAGAGGTTCAGATTTGGTCACCTGATGGCGAAGAGATGGTGGAACGCCGCAGACTTCCGGGTGCTTGTGTGATAAATATGCTTTGGGTGCACCATGACGACGAACTGGTTTCCGGTTATCGACTGCGAATGGTGAATGGTCGCCCCCCTCGGCCTTGATCAGCGATGTGTGGTGATGGAGAGTGGCTCGCTGAATACGTTACTAGTGGTGACCACTGAAACCAGGAATCAACAAGGAGGTTTTGTCACGCTGCTTGATCCGCAACTGCTCACCATCTTAGATATCGCCGAAATCCCGGAAGGCAATCACCTCTTGTCTCCGATCTGCGCCTGGCCGGAGCAGAAGGAGATCTGGGCCCGTTGTATGCGCAACATAGAGGATTTACATGATACGTATCTTCCTGATGCCGATCTGCTTGCGGCTCCGCAGCGCACTTCTTCAGGTCTCTTGAGTGGGATTTCGTTAGAGGATGGCCGGCGCTTCAGGTTTCGTCGTGATGAATCAGACGCCTGGGCGGCCCAGGTGTGGAGGCCTTTGCCATGACGGCTCACTCCCAGGCTGAGCAGGGTTTTTCTGCAAGCACCGATGAACCCTGCCATGCTGATCCAAGAGTCCGATTTCGGGAGGCCAGAACCATGAAAGTCACCGTCGAGCTTTCCGATACGGAGATGGCTGAAATCCTGGATCTCACCGGTGAACGCAAGAAGGGCCCCGCCATCCGTCGCTTGATGGAGGAGGCCCTGCAGCAGCGCCGCCGCGCTCAGATCGCCCAGCGGTTTCTCACTGGGGAGTGGGGCGTGGAGCTGGAGAGCTTCGAGGCCGACCAGGAGCTGGAGCGCCAGCGGGATCAGGAATTCGCCTCATGACTCTGCTGCTCGACACCAGCCTCTGGATCGACTTCACCCGTGCCCGCAGCCCGGCCCCGCTGAAGCAGTTCATCGCGCCCTTCGTGCTGGATCCCGAGGCCCATCTGGCCGAACCAGTGCGCTTCGAGCTGCTGCGCGCAGCCCGGCCGGATGAGACCCGCCAACTGGAGGCTCAGTTCGCCACATTGCCCACACTCCCCACACCGGCGGATCTGTGGGATCGGGCGATCGACCTGGGCCAGGCCTGCCGCCAGATCGGCCGCACTGTGCTCAGTCTTGATCTGCTGGTGGCAGCCGTAGCCCTGCACCACAACGCGGTGCTTGTGAGCTTCGACGCCGACTTTGAAGCCATCGCCTCAGTGAGTGAGCTGCGACTGAACCGCCTTGAACGCCCCCACTGACCCCATGACCGCCCACCCCGTCCACCGCCGCAAGAAGCTGATCGAGGTGGCCATCCCCCTGGAGGCGATCAATGCGGCCTCGGCGCGGGAGAAGAGCATCCGCCACGGCCACCCCAGCACCCTGCACCTGTGGTGGGCACGGCGACCGCTGGCGGCGGCGCGGGCGGTGATCTTCTGCCAGATGGTGGACGACCCTTCGGCGGTGCCGGAGGAGTTCCACACAGAAGAAGCCCAGGAGCACGAGTGGCTGCGGCTGTTCGCCCTCATCAGTGAGCTGGTGACCTGGGAGAACACCACCAACGAGCAGGTGCTGAATCGGGCGCGGGCTGAGATCCGCCGCAGTTGGCGGAGGGCCTGCGCCGACAACGCCGATCACCCCGATGCGGCCGAGCTGTTCAATCCGGAGAAGTTGCCGGGCTTTCACGATCCCTTCGCCGGGGGTGGGGCCCTGCCGCTGGAAGCGCAGCGGCTGGGGCTCGAGGCGTACGCCAGTGATCTGAACCCGGTGGCGGTGTTGATCAACAAGGCGATGATCGAGATCCCGCCGAAGTTCGCTGGGATGCCGCCGGTGAACCCAGAAAGCCGGCGGAAACAAGATATCAGCGCCTGGAAGGCTGCCCAGGGACTGGCGGACGACGTGCGCTACTACGGCAAGTGGATGCGCGATGAAGCGGAGAAGCGCATCGGCCACCTCTACCGGAAGGTGGAGGTGACGGCGGCGATGGCGAGTGAACGGCCCGAACTAAATCCCTACGTGGGAAAGAAGCTCACCGTGATCGCCTGGCTGTGGGCCCGCACGGTGAAGAGCCCGAACCCGGTTTTCTCTGAGGTGGAGGTTCCTTTGGCCTCCACATTCATGCTCTCCACCAAGGCGGAGAAGGAGGCCTATGTGGAACCTTTGGTGGAGGACGGCGGCTATCGCTTCACGGTGAAGGGAGGCAGGTCAATGAATGCGGAGGCAGTCAAGAACGGTACCAAGTTGTCGCGCGGGGCCAACTTCCAGTGCTTGATGTCAACCACGCCGATCTCAGGCGACTACATCAAGGCCGAGGGAGTCGCAGGGCGGATGGGAGCGCGGTTGATGGCCATCGTGGCGGAAGGAAATCGCGGGCGGGTGTACTTGGCCCCGACTCCGGAGATGGAAGCCATTGCACTCTCGGCGGAACCAAGCTGGCGGCCGGACACGCCACTGCCGGACGATCCACGCAATTTCTGGACCCTGGCATACGGCCTGACCACCTACGGCGATCTTTTCACCCCCCGCCAGCTCGTTGCGCTCAACACTTTCTCGGACTTGGTGCAGGAAGCTCGGGAGCGGGTGACTGCGGATGCACTGGCTGCAGGGCGTGGAGATGATGGAGTGCCGCTGTGTGAGGGAGGGGTAGGTGGTGGGGCTTATACGGATTCGGTGGGAACATTTCTTGGTTTTGGCTCTAGCAAATCGGCCGACTATTGGTCGAACATCTGTACTTGGCGTTCAGATCCCAAGAACTTGGGCGTAGGCCATGTTTTCGCCAGGCAGGCAATACCTATGACATGGTATTTTGCGGAAGGCAATCCGCTTTCTTCGTCATCGGGGAACTTCCTTGTTTCACTTGATTGAATTGGTCGTTGTATTGATTGTTTTTCATCTGTTTCTCGTGGTCTATTTCGCCAGGCTGACGCAAGCAACCAAGAATATTCACCAGGGAAGATTGTATCCACAGACCCTCCTTACTATGACAATATCGCCTATGCCGACCTGTCCGACTTCTTCTATGTCTGGTTATGCCGCTCACTGAAGCCGGTCTTCCCTGAACTGTTTGGAACCCTGGCGGTTGCCAAGGCAAAGGAGTTGGTTGCCACGCCCTATCGCCATGGCGGCAAGGAGAAAGCAGAGAGCTTCTTCCTTGAGGGGATGACGCTTGCAATGCAGCGCATCTCCGAGCAATCGCATCCAGCCTTCCCGGTCACGATATAACGAACAAGGATAGATCGTGCGTAGCCACGATCTTATCCGGTGGTTGGACTA
>CALFOF010000170.1 GCA_937919075.1 uncultured Cyanobium sp.
ATCAAGGTGAGGCGTGAAGGACGGGCTGTTCTTGCCACGCAGCACGCTGGCCACCTCGCTGGCCAGACGGCCAAGCGTTTGATTCTCTGCGTCGACCAGATACCACTGGCGATCGAGGGAATCAGGAGAAGGGACGGAAGTCTTGTTCATTGCACCGGCAGGCCGGACGGAGGGATTGCGCCATCCCGCTGAATGGGGGTTGGACAGGAAGGAGGTGGCCTTGTCCGCTCCGCGTGGAGGGAACGATGAGCCTATCGCTGATTTGGAGCCTAGCCCGTCGCCTTCTCCAGCCCCCGGGGAAAACCCTTGGAGGCGGCCATCAAAGGCCTGCTGGGCTCGGTTTCAGGTGCTTGGCAAAAGAGGCGAAAACCCCGGCGAATCCTGGCTTCTCAACCTGAATCGCGGTTGGCAATCATACCACGTGCTCCTTGGGAAGACTGGCTCTGGGTATCCCACGCGCAGCAGGCAGAGCCCCTGAGGTGGGGCCGCTTCCTTCACTTCAGCGCGAGCGCCGGTGCGCCAGCGGCGCTCAAACTGTTCGAGGCTGAACCGGTTTTCGCCGAGAGCGACAAGCTGGCCGAGCACCAGGCGCACCATGCCGTAAAGAAAGCCACTGGCCTGGATTTCCACCGTGACAATGTCACCGTCGCGGTCAAGGCTCACCTCTTGAATGGTGGTGCGGGCATGGGGGCGGCTGCTGCCAGCCCGCTGGAAGGCGGCGAAGTCATGGGTGCCCAGCATCCCTACCAGCGCAGCGAGCATGCGGTTCTCATCGAGCCGATGGCTGTAGCGATGCCAGCTGAACGGCGCCAAAAAGAGATTGGGAGAGCGCCCGTTGTAGACGGTGTACCGATAGCGCCGGTAGGTGGCTGAAAAGCACGCATGCCAGCTCTGAGGCCGTTCTGAGGCGGCCAGCACCCGAATGCTGGGGGGCAGGCGGCCGTTCAGGGCTGCGGGCCAACGGTCAGCGGGAATCGGCCCCGTGGCATCGAAATGCACCACCTGACCTGAGGCATGGACGCCAGCGTCTGTGCGGCCTGCCGCGAATGTGAGTGGCGACGGCGTGGGCTCCAGAGCGCCGATGGCCTGCTCGAGGGTGGCCTGAACGCTCGACTGGTGGGGCTGTCGTTGCCAGCCGTGGTAGTGCGAGCCCTCGTACTGGAGACAGAGGGCGATGCGGTGCGGGTTTGTCAGACCAGCTCGATGATGGCCATTTCAGCGTTGTCACCCCGACGGGGCACCGTGCGGATGATGCGGGTGTAGCCGCCCTGGCGGTCGCCGTAGCGCTCCTGGGCCTTGTCGAAAAGCGAGTGAACGAGCTGCTTGTCGAAGATGTAGCCCATGGC
This sequence comes from uncultured Cyanobium sp., assembly GCA_937919075.1. GTDB lineage: Bacteria > Cyanobacteriota > Cyanobacteriia > PCC-6307 > Cyanobiaceae > MW101C3. The sequence continues at coordinate 1,347 of CALFOF010000170.1, forward strand.
CCGACGGCGGGCGGCCAGGGTGCCCGCCTTGGCCAGGGTGATCATGCGCTCGGTCTCGTCACGCAGGGCCTTTGCGCGGGCCTTGGTGGTGGTGACGCGTCCTTCACGGATTAACTGGGTGGTGAGTCCGCGCAGCAGCGCTTTGCGTTGGTCAGCGGGGCGACCAAGCAGGGGGACTCGGCATTGGTGTCGCATGGTTCCGGGGTGGTGAACGTCGAAGGGGAGGGATCGGATGAAGCGGAGCTCTAGGCCGTCGTGCGGCTCTGGGGCAGGGAAATGCCAATGCGCTCAAGGGCTTCAATCACCTCATCGGCAGACTTGGAACCGAAGTTCTTGATTTCGAGGAGGTCTTCGTAGCTGAAGCCCATGAGATCGGAAACCGAGTTCACCTGGGCCCGCTTCAGGCAGTTGTAAGCCCTCACGGAAAGGTTGAGCTCTTCCAGGGGGATCTGGCTTTCGGCGGAGGGCTCGGGCTCCACGCCGGGTTCTTCGTCGATGGTGAGGCTCGCCAGCGGCTGGAACAGGGCAATCAGCTGATTGGCGGCCTGGGCCATGGCGTCGTCGGGAGTGATCGCGCCGCTGGTGTGAATTTCGAGCCGCAGCCGCTCCCGCGCCGAGCCGCCTTCGCCCACAGCGGTTTCATCGACGGTGTAATTCACGCGCCGCACGGGCATGAACACGGCATCGATCTGGAGGAGGTCGATGGCGCTGGTGTCTTCGTTGTGACGGTCGACTGGGCGGTAGCCGACGCCACGCTCCACGTGCACTTCAAGTTCGAGGCTGTGGCCTTCGGCGACGGTGGCGATCGGCCGCTCGAGGTCGATGATCTGAACCTGAGAGGAGAACTGCAGGTCACCGGCGGTGACGGTGGCAGGGCCGGTGGCGACGAGCCGACCGATCTCAAGATCGCGGCTACGGCTGCTGACCACAACTTCCTTGCAGTTCAGGAGGATGTCGAGAACGTCTTCGCGAACGCCCGGCACCGTGGCGTATTCATGGTTCACGCCGGCGATGCGCACCGCCGTGATCGCACTGCCTTCCATCCCTCCCATGAGCACCCGACGCAGAGCGTTGCCCAGGGTGATGGCCTGGCCGCGATCGAGGGGCCCGATCACAAAGACGCCCGTTTGGGAGCGGTCTTCGCCGATCTGATGCTCGACGCGATCGATCTGATACTGATGCACGGCCTGAAGGTGGTGAAGAGGAACGCCCGAGGGCTTGGAGCTGGAGCGACTCAGACCCGGCGGCGCTTGGAGCGCCGGCAGCCGTTGTGGGGAAGCGGGGTGACATCACGGATCAGGGTGATCTCGAGGCCAGCCACCTGCAGCGCCCGGATGGCAGTTTCACGGCCGGAGCCGGGACCACGCACCAGCACTTCGATCTGCCGCATTCCCTGATCGAGGGCGCGACGGCCGGCTGCTTCGGCGGCCGTTTGGGCGGCAAAGGGAGTGCCTTTGCGGGCGCCCTTGAAGCCGCTGGCCCCTGCTGACGACCAGGAGATCACCTCGCCAGCGGTGTCGGTGATCGACACGATGGTGTTGTTGAAGGTGCTCTGGATGTGTGCCACGCCGTTGGGCACATTGCGCTTGGTTTTCTTTGCGCCGGTTTTTTTGGCTGGCTTCGCCATGGACAGGGGCCTGGGGTAGGGGACTGGTAGGGGCTGACGCCGGGTAGGCGCTGGGCGAGAGGATTACTTCTTCTTGCCGGCCACCGTTTTGCGCGCTCCGCGGCGGGTGCGGGCGTTGGTGCGGGTGCGCTGCCCACGGACAGGCAGGCCCATGCGATGGCGGCGGCCACGTACGCAGCCGATGTCTTGGAGACGCTTCAGCGCCATGCCTTCCTGACGGCGCAGGTCGCCTTCGAGAGTGAAGGATTCAGCTGCGGCGCGCAGTTTCTGCACGTCGGCGTCTTCAAGGTCTTTCACCCGGATGTCCGGGCTGACACCGGCCTTGGCCAGGATCTTCTGGGCACGGGTCAAGCCGATGCCATAGACGTAAGTGAGAGAAATCTCAACCCTCTTGTCACGAGGGATATCGACACCGGCAATCCGAGCCACGAAGAAACGATTCAGTTGGGCAGAGGGGAGCCCAGCCACGGAGGGCTGGGCGTTGCGCCCCTGAGGGCGCAGATGAATGAGAGGGCAGCAGCGTCAGGTCAGCCCTGGCGCTGCTTGTGCTTGGGATTGGTGCAAATCACCATGACCCGGCCATGGCGGCGGATTACCCGGCACTTGTCGCACATTTTCTTAACCGAGGCACGCACCTTCATGAGCAGCGGTGCTCCAAATTTCCAAACAGATAACTTACCACAGCGTTTAACCCACCAAGGCCGAGATTCGCTCGGAGATCGCCTCGACGCTGCCGCTGGCCTCCACGGAGCTGAGCAGCCCCTGGGCGCTGTAAAACGCGATCAGGGGTTCCGTCTGGTCGCGGTAGACAACGAGACGGTTGCGGATCACCGCTTCGTTGTCGTCGGCACGGCCACGCGACAACAGGCGCTGCACGAGCGTTTCGTCATCGAGCGCCAGCAGCACCACCAGCTCGATCGGTTGACC
>CALFOF010000171.1 GCA_937919075.1 uncultured Cyanobium sp.
GCACCATGAAGATCAACGCGCAGAAGTCTGGGCAGCGGGGGCTGGCCTGACCCCATGGCGACTGCGCTGGATCACCTCACCCGCCTGGAGCAGCAGCGATTCACCGGCCTTGAAGGGCTGCCAGTGCTCGTCGGTGGTGAGCTGCTCAGTGCTGAGGATCGTCACCACATCGTTAGATGTGGTGAGCGCCGAGAAATCCACCTGCAGCGGCGGGTGAGCCAGTGGAGCCGGCTGGTGGCGGTGACAAACAGCCACTGGCCGTTGCTGATTAGGGCATTGAAGGTGCCCCGCTCGGCCAGTTGGGCGGCGCAGTGGTGCAGTTGCTCAAACACCGCAACCGCGTTGCTGGAATCGACCCTGCTGTGATCGAGCTGCTCCAGGATCCAGCAAAACGCTGCTTCGCTGTCGGTGCTGCCGAAGGGCCGGTAGCGATCGCCCAAGGGAATGGCGCCTTGGAGGTCGCCGTTGTGGGCAAATACCCAGGTCTGAGCGCCCAAGTGGCGAGAGAAGGGATGGCAGTTCTCCAGCGCCACCACGCCGCGGGTGGCCTTGCGGATGTCGGCGATGCTCACGAGGGCCTTGGGTGAGCACTCCGCCAGCTGGTCGGCAAGAGCCGAGAAGGCCGCCGGGGCTTCTTCCCTCAAAAGGGTGAGGCTGGGGCGATCCGGGTGGCCATCGGGGGTGAAGCTGGCCAAACCCCAGCCGTCGGCATGCTCGCCGCTGGCGCCACCACGCCGGCTGAGCCCCCGGAAGGAGAAGCCCATGTCGGTGGGGGTATTGGCGTTGAGGGCGAGCAGTTCACACATGGACGAATGGCAGATGCGGGATTAGCGGGTGTTGGCGAATAGGCGATCCCAGATGCCGCCGTTGCCAAAGAATTCCTTGTTGACCTGGCTCCAGCCGCCAAAGTCTTTCACCGAAAAGAACGTCTTCACCGGCGCAAAGCGATCCTCGGCAAAAACCTGCTGCGCCTCATTGGTAAACAGGTAGGCGGCCAGGGCCTCGGCGGCCTTGCGGGTGCCCTTGAGGTCCACAGTTTTGTCGACCACCGCTACGGGCCCCACCACCACAAAGGCGATCGCCAGGGCGGTGATGCCGCGGATGTGCCAGGCCAGGCCGCTCGGGTTGGCCGCCCTGAACAGCCCCTGGAAGCCGGGGAGATAGATCCAGCCCATCCACAGGCCGGTGAGCACCTGAATGACAAGGACCGTGGAAATTCATCGACTGCGGGCCTGGACACCTGAGGCGGCCAAGCGAACGAAACTCTCACCCCGGGACGGATGGCTGAGCGACGGGCGCCAGGGGCTGCTTTCCCAGCCCTGCCGCTAACCGCTGGATCCAGGCACTGGAGGTGATCCTCGGAGAGCTCATGCACGGCAAGGAGCGACGCAGGGAACTAACGAGAGCGCAGGCGATCAAGCTGTGGGCCCAGAAGCGCAGGGCCTGAGCTACTTCAAACCACAAACCATCTTCATCCTGCTCCGATCTGCAGCCAGAGGCAATGCGTGTAAAGGCCGATTG
>CALFOF010000172.1 GCA_937919075.1 uncultured Cyanobium sp.
TCACTCTCTGATCAGGGCATTCGGGCCTAGGGATTTACACCACGCAAAGGGACGCAGCCCTTTATGATCGAGCGGATATCTATATCCCGTTCATTGAGCGCTCCCTTGGGCTCCTGGGGCCAACTGGAGTTCTGGGCTTCATTTGCGCTGATCGCTGGATGAAAAATAAATATGGAGGTCCGCTCAGGAAGCTCGTGTCCGATGGCTATCACCTCAAGATCCATGTTGATATGTCTGATACGCAGGCATTCCAATCAGATGTGATTGCTTATCCTGCAATCACAGTGATCTCAAGGGTACCCTCAGGCCCCACGCGTATCGCGCGCCAGCCGGTCATCAGCAAGGCGTCTCTTGAAGGGCTCGCTCAGGAGCTCACAGCTGCTGATCATGTGTGCAATGAGAAGGTGCGTCTTGCAATTGGTGTGGCGAAGAGCTCTGAGCCCTGGCTTTTATCTGGTGCCAATCAGCTTGAGCTGATCAGGCGCTTGGAGGATCAGTTCCCCACACTCGAAGAAGCAGGCTGCAAGGTTGGCATCGGTGTGGCAACAGGAGCTGATCGGGCCTTCATTGCAGACGATGCAAGGCTTGATGTTGAAGCCGACCGCAAACTGCCTCTTATAAGAACCAGAGACATCGCCAGCGGTGAAGTTCAATGGTTGGGCAAGGCAATCATCAATCCGTTCAATGAAGACGGAAGCTTGGTGAACTTATCCCATTATCCGAAGCTCAACCGCTATCTAGAGGCCCGAAAGGCCGTCATCATGGGCCGCCATTGCGCGCAGCGCAATCCCCGCAACTGGTATCGAACGATTGATCGCATTACACCTTCTCTTTCCTTTCGGCCAAAGCTCCTGGTGCCAGACATCAAGGGCGACTCTCATGTCGTCTATGAAGATGGACAGTATTATCCCCACCACAACCTCTATTACATCGTTTCGGATGAATGGGATCTGCGTAGCCTTCAGGCTGTGTTGTTGTCTTCGTTGTCTCGTGCCTTTGTTTCCACGTATTCAACAAAGATGAGAGGAGGCTTCCTTCGGTTTCAGGCTCAATACTTGCGCCGAATTCGGCTACCGGAATGGAGATCGCTCTCTGTGCCGATGAGGCAGGAGCTGGCCGATGCGGCTGTTTCCAGGGATATCCCTGCCTGCAACAGGGCCGTTGGCAAGCTTTATGGCCTGTGCCCTGCGGACATGAGCATCTTGCACAATGCCGCATCTGCATGACCTTAGATCTAGCCGGCTACAAGGAGAAAGCCCACAAGGCGGTGAAGGAGTTCTGGGGCAATCGCGATGCCGCAAGACAGCGCCAACTCGCCTCCGGGAGCGTGGATCAAGGGGAGCGAGCTGGTGTGACGGCAGGCAAGAACATGGATGGTTTCCTGTCGTTGATGATCGATTTTGTCAACTTGAATGGATTGGCCCATGCAGACGTGCATACCAATCGGGCGATGCTCACCCTGCCTGGCTTCTTTCGGCCAACGAAGCTTTGGGACCTAGTGGTGCTCCATCGCGGCGAGCTGATTGCTGCGGTTGAACTGAAGAGCCAGGTTGGTTCCTTTGGCAACAACTTCAACAACCGCACAGAAGAAGCCATCGGCACGGCCCATGATCTTTGGACGGCCTATCGAGAAGGTGCTCTTGGCAATCAACCAAGGCCTTTCGTGGGATGGCTGATGATGGTAGAAGATGCACCTGGTTCACGCCGGCCCATTCGCGACGCCTCGCCTCACTTTCCAGTGCTTTCCGAGTTCCGAGGCGCCTCTTATCTCGACAGATACGACCTTCTCTGCCAGAAACTCATGAGAGAGGGTTTGTACAGCTCTGCGTGCCTTCTCGCCTCTCCAAGAGAGGCGGTCCTTTCCGGCGAGTTTTCAGAGCTCTCCCCGATGACCCGCCTCAAGACACTTATCACATCATTGGCTGGTCACATCGCGTCTGAAGCTTCTCGCCTTGCTTGACGATGATCTAGCTGCACTTGTGCGCTGTGGCTGCGGTCAACTCTCGTCAAGGCGCCAGCCTTGCCTTATGCAACCGACTCTTCGCATACCACTCCGCAAACTGCGGCACCCACTCCTGCAGGTGCGGCCACATCAGATCACAAAGCTCGCGGATCTCCTGCTGAGCATCCAGCTTCGCCCGTAGATCCAGAAAGTGCAGAAACGCCCGCAGGGTGAAGCTCACCACGAAGTGCTGGCGGTAGTCGAACGGCAGGATGCCGCGGGCGTGTTCTTCCGCGTAGCCCGCATCCAGCAGATCGCGATAGCGCGCCGCTGCGGCGCGGCACAGCTCCAGGTCGATGGCCCGCTGGGTTTCGTCGTAGATGTATTTCTTGCCTTGGCGATCGCTATAGGCGCCCACAGGACGGAGGTAGAACACCTCCTCCAGCTCCAGTTCCCCATTGGCGGCGCGGCGGATGCGGTCCCCCGTGTAGCGCATCGAGTTGTGCACTACGAGGCCGTTGGCCACGAAGTTGTGCCACGGATCGGCCACCTGAAGGTCGTAGGTCATCTGGGAGCCCAGAAACTCCACTTGAACCACGGTGAGCGCATGGGCCATCAGCCTCCGGCCTAGCGGGCGGGGCTTGTCGGGCCAGGTCTTGACCGGCTTCAGCGGACGGAACGTCGCGGCAAAGTCGGCCTCCTGGTGGTGTTTGTGAATGAAGGCATGACAAGGTTGGCAAAGTGTGACGAGATTCTTGATCTGGCAGCCCAAGCTTGGATCCGCATAGACGGGCACCAAGTGGTGGGTATGTAGCTGTTGCTCGCTTCCACGCAGTCCACAACGCTGGCATGTGTGATCGAATCGTCGATGGACCTGGGAAGCGACTTGCCGTGTCCAGGCCGCGATCAACACTCGCTCAGACGATGTGCCCCCTTTCCAGAAGTGTGACGCTGAACCTCGACGGGTGATCTGTCGGCCATGGGCACGCCGCGCTTCGCGTGACGCTTCCGACAGCTGCAGGCGATAACCACCACGCCCTTTGTTCCAAGGCCGCATGCCCTTCTGGAAAAAGGGGCGTTTATTGAGGGTCAGTCCGAAGTGATACACCCACTTTTTGATGGCTTCAACGGAGCAGCCCGCGAGTTCGGCCATCTCCTTGGCACAAAGCCCCTTCTCCAGTTGGTGCTGCAGCCATTGCTGCTGGCGATAGAGAGCTGAAGGATTGTGGTTCCAGGGCTTGAATCCCGGCTGAAAATGCGTATTGCTTTTCACCAAGCGGATCTGATGCTTGCGGGCCCAGTCCCGGATCGTGGTGGTCGAACAGCCAGCCCGCTCCGCCATCTCGTCTGGGGTCGCCCCGGATTCGACCTGTTGTTCCAGCCAGCCTCTGTGCCGGTAGGCCCCGTTGCCCACCGCCACGTTCCCGTTCGCCAGCACCTGCGCCGTGCGTCGGAAGCTGCGCACTGTGCCATCCCTGCGCACCCTCAGGGAGAGGGCGTCCCCCATGGTCTGCCAGCCATCCGGCGTGAGTAAGCGATGGTTAGCGGTGCAGTCAAGAGTTCGGCCGTCCTCCATGGTCAGCCGATAGACCGGTTGTAGCCCACTGCAGATCACATCCGTGAGATGGCTTGTTTCGAAGATGTTTGTGTCTTCGTTCAGCACCCGCAACCTCATCTTCTGCAACCGCTTGCGGCAATCGCGTCGGTAGGTTCCCGGCTTTTCGCCTTGACGTCCACGGATCTGCCTGTGCCGTGTCGCCCGCTCTCCATTCGTCCAGAGGTCGTGCAGTTCAGCGATCCTGATCTTCCGCAGACCCCCTCCGGCATGCAAGAAGGTGATCTCGGTATCACCGGCGAGACACTGCACATCGAAGCTCACGCCGACCCGATGTGTACGTGCCTGTTGCATCACGGAATGGGGGAACCAGCCCACGTTCAGCACAATCTGGGCGTGCTCGAGCGGGCCGTAGTGGCCGCGTTCGCCGGCCAGCAGGCGCTTCACGCAGATCTCACCGGCTTTGGTTTCATTCAGCCAGTTGGCGCGGTCGGCGAACACGAAGTCCTCGCTGTAGTCCTGATGCATCCCGGCAAATACGCATTGCTGCGGGTTCGGGGTGGCGGCGATCAGCTCAACCCGGAAGCGGGGATCCATGGGCAGGGGTAGGCGTGTTTAGGGGTTGAGAGGGTTGGCGTGCGGCGCTTGGAGCGCCTGGCCTCAGCCGTGGCTGCGTGGGCCGGTGGCGGCGGGTTCGCTGCTTTGCGGCCCCTGCTCCAGCTCGCTGAGCTTGCCCACGCCAGCCAGGCGCGGCAACGGCTTGTCGTCGATCAGGGCGATCGTGATCGCGGCCAGTTCGGCCGGGCTGCGCAGGCCCAGCGAGCGGCCGATCGGTTTGCCCTGGCGGTTGAACAGCTCCAGCTGCGGGATGCCGTTCACCTCATAACGGTCGAGCTCCGGGCCCCAGCGGGGATTGTCCACATTCAGCAGCACCACATTCAGCTTGCCGCGGTTCTGGCTTTCCACCGCCTCCATCGCCGGCGCCATCGCCCGGCACGACTCACACCAGTCGGCGTAGAACTCCAGGATCGTGGGCCGTCCGTTCGCCAGCGCCACCGGCAGCTCCAGCGACCGCCGTGCCAGCTGCTCCAGCGGCGCCTGCGGTTGCAGCCAGCCGCGCGCGAAGAACAGCACCAACGCCAGCAACGCGGCCAGGCCGGCCAGCACCATCCGTTCGCGGCGCCCCAGCGGTGGTGAAGAGATGGGGTCGATGGGCGGTTCGTTCATCGGGGCGTGATTGGCTCGCCTCGGGCTGGGGCACTCTGGCAGCTACGCGCTGCAGGCTGCTCGCTGCAGGCCGGGGCTGCCTGCGTCAGCATGGGGTTTCGCAGCGCCCTGCCCCCGTTGAAGCGCCGCCTCACCCTTCACTTCCCGCGCCAGGCGGTGCATCAGCCGATCACCTACCGCCTCGCGGTGGATTTCGACATCGCCGCCAAGATCCTGCGCGCCCAGGTGGCCCCCAACCAGAGCGGCACCATGGTGGTGGAGCTCTCCGGTGACATCGACGAGCTCGATTCCGCTGAGCTATGGCTGGAAAGCCTCGGCCTCTCGCTGGATCGCGCCCCCGGTGAGATCCGCATCGATCCAGCCCGTTGCGTCGACTGCGGCATCTGCGCCAGCGTCTGCCCCAGTGGCGCCCTGAGCAGTGCGCAACCCGATTGGCGGCTTAGCTTCGATGTCAAACGCTGCCTGGTCTGCGAACAGTGCATCCCCAGCTGTCCGCTCGATGCGATCGCGCTGGTGCTGGAGCCCCGATGACCGCGCCTGCCCCCCGCCTGCGCCGGCCATGGTGAAGGCCCAGCCCCGCAATGGCCCCGTGCGCGCCCTGCTGCGGCTCACGCTGCTGCCGGTGCGTGCGCCGTTTCTGGTGGTGCTGCTGGCGGTGAGTGCCTACCTCGGCATGCAGTGGGTGCTGGTGTACCCCCACGAAGCCGTGTCGCTGCTGGCCCTGCCGCGCCATCAGCAGTTGTTCTGGTCGGTGGAATGCCTCCACTCGCTGATGGTGGTGGTGCTCTGCTCCATGCCCGGTTACCTGCTGGCCCAGGTGTCGCGCCTGATGAACGCCAGCAAGGTGTTCACGCTGGTGTTCTCGTTGCTGGTGGTGAGCGTGCTCGCCATCTACATGATCGATCTGGGCCGCCTGCTGGCCGAAGTGATGATCCTGGGCTCGTCGGTGTTCCTGGCGCGCCTCGACCTCGCCCGCATCAAGGTGGTGCCACCGCCGCCGCAGCTGGCCTTCGTGCTCAGCATCTACGTGCTGGCGGGCATCGGCCTCGGGCGTTGGTTGTTCCTTGAGGGGATCTGGGGGCCGTTTCCGGCTTGATCGTGCTCAGCAGCCTGGCGTTTGCCGCAGCGCCTCGTAGCTCCACACGTTGCCCAGCACCTTTTTCACGTAGAGGCGGGTTTCAGGGAACGGGATCGCCTCCACCCACAGTTCCGGCTCGCGGCTGAGCGAGAGGCTGGGGTTGGCGGGCGC
>CALFOF010000173.1 GCA_937919075.1 uncultured Cyanobium sp.
GCACGCTGAACAGGCTTATCGCGCTGTGCTCAGCCAGGGAAACCTTCCGTTCCTGCCATCTGGCTGATCAAGCCCGCTTTGTGCCCTCCCACGCTTCGGCGACCAGCTGCGGTGAAACGGCCAGATGCTCAAGCAGCAGCAACAGCAACCGTTCGCTGCGGGAGGCGTCGGCGGGGTTGAAGGCGGCTGGTGCGGCCGGCACTGGGCCGGTGGGTTCGGTGGGTTCGGAAGGTTCGGTGGCTTCGCTGGGAGCCTGAGCGGGAAACAGCGCGCTCGCCACAAAGGCGATCAGTGGCTCACGCCGCAGCTTTGACCAGCCCTTGAGCTTGTGCTGGCGGCAGAGGGCTTGCAGCTCTTCTTTGCTGAGCGCCTCCAGGTTCACGGCTGCTGGAGGCAGCAGCTCACGGCTTTCCTCCAGCAACTGGTGTTCGCGCAGCGCCAGGCGTTCGTGCTGCCGGCCCAGATGTTCATCGAGGCCGCGCATATGGCTGCCGAGCAGTGAGCCGAGCGCCTGAAGATCGGAGGCAAGGCCATCGCTGATCGGCGTGCTTGAACGCCTTGAATCAGCGTGGCTCGTCATGGTTGTTCTCTGGTTCGTCTTCGAAGAAATCGACGGCATCAGCCCGCTCCAGCAGGTTTTCCACGGCGCGCTTGAGATCCTGCATCGATTGCTTGGTGGGCACGCCGATATGGCGATCCTGCTGATCCACCGCTTCTTTCACATCGGCCAGATTGGCGAGCGCCTGCTCGATCTGCTGCACCTGAAGCAGGCGGTTCTTGAAGCGCGGCATCAATTCGGCCAGCTGGCTGGCTTCCTGCTCCGCGCGGTCGCGATAGGCCAGCAACTCCAGCCGCTCCTGCTCCACCGCCGCCAGCTCCTGCTGCAGGGCCTCAATCTTCTTGCGGGCCTTGGTGACCAGCCCCTGCTGAGCGCCGGCGCGGCGGTTGGCGGATTTCAGCGCCTCCCGCATGTCTTTGTAGAAGTTACGCAGATCCGCAAAGTGGATCAGCTTGTGCACCAGCGGGAAACGCGAAGCGGCGGTCCTGCTGATGTCGGCGGGCTGAGCAATGGCTGCTGCGTTGCGGCTTCGGCCTGCCGTGGCCATAGGTGGCGGGTTCAAAACGTGAGATTAGAGCGGGATGTTGGTTGGTGGACTGCGCCTGCGTGGCTTTGCAGCCTTTGCCAATCCCCATCCAAGCCAGATCATGGCCAGCAAGGTTCACCACCACCTGCGGCGGTCTTTCGCAGGAAGATCCATTCGTGATCGACCACTTCCCCACACGCTGGTGTCCACCGCCGAACCAGCCCCTGTGGACAGCCCCAACCCCTCACCCGGCCGCTACGTGGTGCCGCAGGCGCTGCGGGATGTGGAACTGATCGACATGCTGGAGATCTGCGGCTCAGCCACCCGCGCCGCCGCCGCCGTGCTGCATCTCTCCCAGCCCACCGTGAGCCGCCGGTATCAGAGCATCGCCAGGGATCTGGACCTGTCGCGGCGCTCCAGCAAGGACCCGGGCCTGCGCTTTGGCGATGGCCCCTACCTGCGCCTGTTGCGCCAGGCGCTCAACAAGCACCGCTGGCAGGCCGGCCTGCTGCGGGTGGGTTGCCGGCGCGGCCTGGAGACGGCTCTGGCCGCCCGGCCCCAGCTGCAGGCGTTGGAGTTGAGCCACCACCCGCCCGTCAACTGGTGGGAGCTGGTGAAGCATCAGCTGCTCGATGGTCTCGTGCTCGACGACACGGCCGCTCCTGCGGGCTTCGACGGGCCCGCCGGCGATCCGGCGTGGGGCCCCTGCCCATCGGCGGTGGCGGTGGTTCTCGCCCTGCCGCATCGGCGGCCCCTGCGCTTGCTCTGCCGTCGCCACGCCCCGATCCTGTCGGTGGCGGAGCGGCTGCAGAACGCCGGCCCCTGGGTTGGCTCCGGTGTTGGCCGTTTCGCTGGCCGGGCGCTGCGCTGAGCTTGATCTCGCTGGGCAGGCAACGAACCGCGCTCCACCTCCCAGCGGCCCGATCGGGCGCAGCGTCCGGACCAGCTGGAGCTCAGCTGGAGCTCTTCAAGCCGGCAATCCTCTCTCCGCAGCCTTTGTCACCTTCGGATCAGTTCTTGTTTGCTTGGGAGATGGCACCACAACCAACGTTGCGTTGCCGTTTGTTGATCGCGAGGTGAAGACTCGATTGTTCAGTTCCAGAAAGGGGTGTCGCCACTGACGGACTCTTCGCCAGCAACAACCTCACCACCGGAGCCGCGCTTCCTGCGCCCCTGCCCCTCCCTCCCCGCAACGTCGCTCTTCCGTCTGATGGGCGCCGATGCCGAGGAAGATTTCAACGCCACCCCCTCCGACCCCCCAGAACCGCTTCCAGCCGGTCGGTGGGCAGCGGCCGATCCGCAGCTGGACCCCACTACGGCTACCCAGTCCGCGCCGGCGCTTCTTCCGCCATGCCGTGGCATGGGTGGCATTTCGATGCCGTCGATGACAACAGCCACGAGCGCGACTTCAAAGCGGTGTGGCGGATCGAAGCCAAGGCCTTCACCCCAGCTGCATCGGCTGGACCCGGCTCGCCCCCCCCCGCCCATCCCGGCAGCCTGGCGGTGCTGCGAGCAACGGCAGTGAGGGCTGGAAGTGGATGTCCACCGGCACCCCCCCTGCCAGTGATGGGGACATCACCGAGCACCGGCGCGAGCGGATCCGCACCAACGCGCGCGGCTGGGCCGAGTTCCGCTGTCCGCCGGCTTCGCTCACGGTGCGGGTGGAATCGAACGCCTGATCCTGCTGGTGCTGGTGCCGATGGGCGGGCCGCTGCTGCCTGCCCCGGTGCCGCCAGAACCCGGCGCCCCCAGCCGCAGGGCCCCGGGATTCAGCCCAGCAGGCTGGCTTCGACGGTGAGGCCGGGCCCGAAGGCCAGGGCCACCCAGGGCCGCGGAGCGTTGCTTTGGCGCAGCCGCTCGAGGATGAACAGGATCGTGGCCGACGACATGTTGCCGAACTGACGCAGCACAGCGGCCGACGGCGCGATCTGGCTGGGCTCCAGCTCCACCGCCGTAGCGACCGCCGCCAGGATGCGCGGCCCGCCGGGGTGCAGGGCCCAGGATCCGATCCCGGGCAGGCCTTCCCCCCGGGCGCTGAGCCAGCGCTCCAGCCAGGGGCGCAGGTGGGCGGCCACGGCCGCCGGCACCTTGGCGGAGAGGGTCATCTCGAAGCCGTGATCGGCGATCGTCCACGACATCAGATCGCTGCTGCCCGGAATCAGCGTGGAGCCGGAGGCCAGCACCTGCAGCGGGGGGGCGTCAGCGGCGGCCCCTGCCGCTCCGGCAGCGCCCGTGGCCACCAGCGCGCCGGCCCCGTCGGCGAAGAGGGCGTTGGCCACCACCTTCTCCGCATCCCAGCCGTAGTGCATGTGCAGGCTGCAGAGCTCCACGGCGCAGAGCAGCACGCAGGCGTTTGGATCGGCTTCCACGAAGGCCCGCGCCACCCGCAGACCATTCAGCGCGCCGTGGCAACCCATGAAGCCCACATGGGTACGTTCCACATCGGGATCAAGGGGCAGTTGGGCCATCAGGGCCAGATCGAAGCCCGGCGCCTGGAACCCCGTGCAGCTCACCGTGATCAGGTGGGTGATGCGCTCCGGCGCCAGGCCGGCATCCGCCAGGGCCCGGTGCGCTGCCTGCAGTGCCAGGGGTTCGGCATGGGTTTCGAAAGCCCGGATCCGCGCGCCGGTGGAGGGGCTGTTCTCGCCATAGAAGGGCATGCGGCCATCGATGCCGGCCTCGTGATCGGCCGACTCCAGCAGCACGCTATGGCGGAGGTTCACCCCGGAGCGGCGCTGGATGCGCGCCAGCAGGGCTGCCCGCTCCGGGGTGGAGGCGGAGATGCGCGCGGCCATCGCCGCCGATTCCACCGGGCTGATCCGGTGGCAGGGAACGGCCGTGCCAATGCCGAGGATCGTCAGGGGCATCGCAGCAGCCGTTGCGGCAGGGAAGGCAGATGGGACGCTGCCCAGAACAGGCCCCGGCTGCTGGTGGGATGGCGCAGCGCCAGGGCCAGGCCGCGGCAGAGCAGCTGCCGGCGGCCGATCCGTTGCCGGTGCAGCTGGCGCCACCGGCGCTCGATCGCCGGCTGCCAGCTGCCGGTGCCCTCCATCACCAGTGGCGTGGCGGCGGTGGCGGCGGCGAGGGCCCAGCCCATGCCTTCTCCGGTGAAGGGCTCCACGTAGCCGGCAGCATCGCCGAGCACCAGGAAGCGATGGCCCGCCAGCGGGGTGGTGCGGCGGCTGAGGGCCGGCGTGCTTTGCCAATCGGCCTCCGCCAGCTCGGGGATGGCCGGAAAACCCGCCTCGGCCAGCACCTGTCCGGCTGCCGCCGCAGCACCCCCGCATTCCTGCAGCAGGGCGCGATCGAAGGCCGCCGCCAGGTTGAGGCTGCCGTCTTCCACCTGCACCAGGCCCACGTATCCCTGCCGGCCCACCGCCATATGAATGGTGCCCTCCTGCCAGTGGCTGTGCGCACCCGCCAGCACGCAGCCGGCCCCCAGCCGGGAGCGGGGGCTGATGCGGGTGCGGGCGGAGGGCTCCTGCTCCAGGCTGCGGTTGGCGAGCCCCGCCGCCACCAGCACCACGGCCGCCTGCACCAGCTCCTGCTGCTGTCCCTGGCGCAGGCAGACACTGCGGGTGCGGGCGCAGGTGTGGGGCGCAGCGGCGTCCAGCTGCGCTGTGGTGAGCGGGCGGAACACAGCGCCGGCGCTGACGGCCGCCTCCACCAGCGCCTGATCGAAGCGGCTGCGGGAGAGGGCCCGCCCCGGCGGCAGGGCGCAGGTGGTTTCCCGGCCGCCCAGGCCGAGCCGCAGCCGCCGCAACGGCCGCCCGCCCAGGCTTTCGAGCAGGTGGCCCTGGCCCACGGCGGCGAGGGCCGCCTGGGCCTGGGCGTTGAAGCAAGAGCCGCACACTTTCCAGCGCGGAAAGCTGCGCTTCTCCACCAGCAGCACCTTTAGGCCGCGGCGGGCCAGATCCAGGCTGGCCAGGGCACCGGCAGGGCCGGCGCCGATCACCAGCACGTCCCACGGCTCGCCGTGCTGCAGATCAACCACGGGACCAGCTCAGCAGGTAACGCTCCGGCCAGCAGCGCTGGATCCTGGCGCCGGCCAGCCCGGCCCGGTCCGCCATGGCCGCCACCTCAGCGAGCTGGAAGGCCCCTTGCACCGATAGCGGCCCATCGGTATGGACGATCCAGGAGCGGCTGAGCAGCCGGGTGCCGGCCCAGGCCAGGGCGTAACCGAGCGGGCTGCGGATCAGGTCGTTGACGAGCACGAGGTGGCGGGCCCGGCGGGCCATCAGGGCCAGCACCACCTCGGCGTCATGGTCGCCCAGGTGGTGCAGGAACAGGGAGGTGACCACCACGTCATAGCCAGCGGGCGCGGCTCCGTCCGGGCCGAAGGGCAAGGGATCCACCAGGGCATCGGCCTGGAAGAAGCGCGCCGTGGCGCCGCGGCGTTCGGCATTGGTGCGGGCGATCGCCACAGCGCTGGCGCTGATGTCACAGCCCTCCACGATCAGCGGAACGTTGCTGCGCCCCGCCAGCAGGGCCAGATCGATCACGGTGTCGCCGCCGCCGCAGGCCAGGTCGAGCACCCGCAGCGGCTGGCCTGGCTGACGTGACGCCAGCGCCTGGATCGGCGCGAACAGACCGGCGGAGCAACGGCTCAGGGCATTGATGCGCCGCAGCCCCGCCAGGGCCTGGGCGTGGTCGCCGGGATCGATCCCCGGCTGATCCATCACTTCAGGAATCCGTTCCCTGCGGCGCAGGGAGTTCAGGCTTGGCATCGCCTCGGGTTGTCCTGACAGGGCATGCACGAATGATGGCGGCGCTGGGCGGGCAGGGGGGCACGGCTGGGGTTGGGCCTCACAGCGGCTGCCTTCGGGTGGTGGGCTTCGTTTGGCTCGCTGCCAGGCGGTTCAGGGCCAAGCGGTTCAATGCGCAGTGGCTCCACGGCAAGTAGCTCAGCGACAAGTGGTTCAGCGCCAAAAAAAACCTCTGCCCGAGCAATGCTCGCGCAGAGGTGCATGAACGTTGGCTGTGATGCACGCCGCCCTCAGGCTCAGACGCTCAGGGGCGCTTGATTCCTAGCGCTTGGGCGCCGTAATGCTCGCTGAACATCGCTTGGATCTGCCAGGCCTTCAAGAGCGTTTTGGAAACCTTGCGCAGGTCTTCCAGCTCCGTGCAGTTATCAATGGCGCGTGAATGGGCTTCTACGAAGAACTCTCTGCTGACCGAAAGGGATTGGCTCATGGGAATAGCTGTTGGAGTGTGAGGAGCAAATCGCGGCAGTTGGCTCAACCGATGCCGAGCAGACCGCGGGTGAAGGCCTCGCCGCCCAGGGCGAATTCGGTGGCCAGCAGGGCAACGAAACCGAGCATGGCCATGCGGCCGTTGAGCTTCTCGGCGCGCTCATGGAAGCCCCAGCCGCTTTCGGCACTCACCACTTCCATGCGGGGCTCGGTGGCAAACGCATTGAGGCGGCCGCCGTCTTCGGTGGTGACGGTGGCGCCGCGGATCGAGGCCCGGTCAAGGGCGGTGGTGGAGGTAGGGGTGAGGGCAGTGGCGGTGGCGGTGGCTTGGGCCATGGGGTCTTTGCGGGTGATGAGAGAACTGTAACAGACTGTTGCGGAATTTGAACAGATGCGGCTTTTGGATCGCGGCGGGGTGCCCAGGGCTGTATCGGTCAAGTCTGAGCTTCTGGCGCGTCTGGCGGCCCAGCCTTGGCTTGGCCTGCCGCTCCCCGGCGGCTGGCGCGCACCAGCAGGCCCTGCTTCGGGGTGGGGCTGGGGATGACCACGAGCGTGAGGTCTTGATCGGGCTCCAAGTCAAGGCTCAGCTGCTTGAGCAGCCCCACCGCCAGCAGCCGAATTTCCAGCTCCGCCAGCGCCTTGCCCAGGCACACCCGTTCACCGCCGCCAAAGGGCAGCAGGGTCACTGTTTCGTCTCCCTCCAGATGCCGTTGGGGCCGAAAGGCCGCCAGATCCTCAGGGTCAGCGCCGTGGCGCTGACTGGCACTGATGCTCACCTGCACCACCCGCTCCGCCGGTACCAGCACACCCGCCAGGGCGATCGGCTCCCGGGTGCGGCGGAAGAAGCCCCCCACCGGCGGGGTCAGCCGCATCACCTCCTTCACCACCGCATCCAGCCGCGGTGCCCGCAGGGCGTCGTAGGCGCTCACGGCTTCTGCCGCTGCGGGTGGCCAAGGCAAACCGTCGAGTTCTTCCAGCAGCCAGGCCAGCTCCTTTGGATGCTGCAGCAGGGTCAGCAGCAGGCAACTGAGCGAGGAGGCGGTGGTTTCGTAGCCGGCGAACAGCAACAGCAGCAACTGCTCCGCCACGTCGTCGTCGGCCAGGGGGATACCGGCTTCATCGAGGCCTCCGGCCAGCAGATCGAGGCCGCCGGCGGCGAGGGGCGCTCCGGCAGCAGCAGCGGCCTGGGCGTTCTGGAGCACGGCGCCCAGGCGCAGCAACAGGCGCTTGCGGGCCTGACGGGCACGGGCGAATGGGCTGCCGGGCAGGGCAAACGGCAGGGAGAAGAGGCCCTGGCACCAGATCTCGAAATCCACGAACAGGGCCTCGCGATCGACAGCGTCGAGCCCCACCCCAGCACCGTGCTGGCGATCACGCTGAAGGCAAAGCGCCGCAGCTTCGGCACCAGAGCCAGCGGCGCCTGGGCGCCCAGCAGCTCCTGGTTGAGCGCCTCCACCAGCGCCACGATCGCCGGGCTGTAGCGCTTCAGGGCAGCAGAGGCAAACAGCTGCCCCACCACCCGGCGGCGGGCCTTGTGATCGGCTCCGTTGCGGTTGGCCAGCGACAACGTCCCCAGCAGCTCCCGCACACTGTCGGGCCACCAGCCCTCGACCGCCTCCCCCTGGGCGAACAGGTCGCTGATCGCCTGGCCGCCCCGAATGAACACGGTGCGCTGCCCCAGCAGGCTGGTTTCATACACATCGCCGTAGCGCTCAAAGCGCGAACGGGCGAAATCCGGATCGCGGAAGAAGGCGAGGGTTTCGAGCACGCCGCCCATGGCCGGGGTGCACGGCAGGGGCCGCAGGGCGTTGGAGTCGAGGGGCAAGCGATCGGATCCACAGCGGTGTCCAGGCTGGCAGCCAGCGGAAAGCGTCGCGACGCCTGCAGACCTGCCAGCTACGGAGCGACCACACCCGCGCGGCCTCAGGGCCTCCAGCTGATTGAAGACGGAATGGACTGATCCTTCTGCCGCACATCTCAATCACGGCGTCTGGATGGGTCGTTGCGCGAGATCCTGCTTAGACCACCCATAGCAAGCCCCATTGATCTGAAGCGGCCAGGATGAACCCGACAGCGCTCAGCCAGAAATCCAGCGATCCGCACGGGTCGCACGACAACCACAACAGCCACGGCAACCACAACAGCCACAGCTTGCCCTCGATCGGTGGCAAGCCCAGTGGAATGGCCAAAGATCCAATCTGCGGGATGGTTGTTCCGAAGGCCACAGCACTTTCACTAGAAAGGAGTGGCCGCAGCTACTACTTCTGCAGCCAGAGCTGCCTGCAGACATTCCGGAATCCCGACCGCGAACTGCGCGTCATGCGCCGCCGCGTTGGCTTTGTGATCGGCGGCGTGTTGGCCCTGGCGCTGTTGCGGGCTGGGGCGTTCATCGCTCTGGCGGCGGGCGTCAGTTTGATGTCGTGGGTGCCGCTGGAGGCACTGCCCTGGATGAGCTGGGGGAAGTGGCTGTTCGTGCTCGCCACCCCCGTGCAGATCATCGGGGGCTGGTCGTTTTATGCCGGCGCCTGGGCGGCCTTGAAGCGCCGTGCCCTCAACATGGATGTGCTGATCGCCCTCGGCACCTCCGTCGCCTACTTCTACAGCGTCGTGGTGGTCTTCGCGCCCACCTGGCTACCGGTCAGTGTCAATGAACGGGACGTCTATTTCGAAGTGTCGGCGGTGGTGATTGCCTTCGTGTTGCTGGGCAAATACATGGAGGAGATCATCAAGCAACGCTCCTCTGCCGCCGTGCGCAAGTTGCTCGATCTTCAGCCGGCCACCGCCACGGTGATCCGAGACGGGCAGGAGATGACCGTTCCGGCCGGCGCCATCGCCATTGACGAACTGGTGCTGGTGCGCCCGGGCGAGAAGATTCCCGCCGATGGCGTGGTGCTCGACGGCAGCTCCACCGTGGATGAGTCGCTGCTCACCGGCGAATCCCTGCCGTTGACCAAAACCGCTGGCGCCGAGCTGATCGGCGGCACGGTGAATGGCTCGGGGCTGCTCCGTTTTCGGGCCAGCCGCGTGGGGGCGGACACCGCCCTGGCCCAGATCGTGCAGATCGTGGAGGAGGCCCAGGCCAGCACCGCCACGGTGCAGCGCCTGGCCGATCAGGTCACGGCCTGGTTCGTGCCTGCGGTGGTGCTGATCGCCGTCGTGGCGTTCGGGATCTGGACCCTGGCGGGCCAGTTCAGCAGTGGCCTGCTGGCCTTCATTGCCGTGCTGGTGATCTCCTGCCCCTGTGCCCTCGGCATCGCCACCCCCGCGGCCCTGATGGTGGGGGTGGGCAAGGCCGCCGAGCAGGGCATCTTGATCCGCAGCGGCGAAGTGCTGGAGCGGGCCGAGTCGCTCACCACCGTGGTCTTCGACAAGACGGGCACGCTCACCCAGGGCAAGCCGGTGCTCACCGATCTGATCGCCCTGCCGGGCAGTTCAGAGCGGGAGGTGCTGCAACTGGCGGGCTCGCTGGAGCATGGCTCGGAGCATCCCCTCGCAGCTGCCATCGCCGCCGCTGTGAAAACACAGGGCGTCACGTTGCTGCCGATCGACCACTTCGAGGCCCGGGTCGGTGAAGGCCTCACCGCCACTGAGGGGGGAGAGCCGATCTGGCTGGGGAACCGGCACCTGGCCGCTCGTTTCGCCGGCGAGGTGCCAGAAGCCCTGCAGCAACAACTGGGCGACCTCGAGCTGGGCGGCCGCACATCGATGCTGCTGGGCCGGGCGACACGCCTCCTCGGCCTGATTGCCGTGGCTGACACGGTCAGGCCCGAGGCGGAGCAGGCCGTGACCCTGCTCCGCCGCCGAGGCGTGCGGGTGATCATGCTCAGCGGCGATTCGCGCACCACTGCGGAGGCCATCGCCGCCCAGGTGGGAATCACCGAGGTGATCGCCGAGGTGCGGCCTGCCGATAAGGCGGGAACGATCAAGACGCTGCAGTTGGCGGGGCAAAAGGTGGCGATGGTGGGGGATGGCGTCAATGACACTCCGGCCCTGGCCACCGCCGACATCGGCATCGCCATTGGCTCGGGTTCGGATGTGGCCAAGGAAGCCGGCGACATCATCTTGATCGGCAATGATGTGCGGCTGGTGATGACCGCCATCGGACTGTCGCGGGCGACGATGCGCAAGATTCGTCAGAACCTGTTCTGGGCGTTCTTCTACAACATCATCGGCATCCCGATCGCCGCCTTCGGTTGGCTCAATCCGATGATTGCCGGGGCGGCCATGGCCCTGAGTTCGTTGTCAGTGATCGTCAATTCCTCCTTGCTGCGTCGCTTCCGGGCGGCCCCTGCGGTGTGAAGGAGCGGGTGGCCGTGGCT
>CALFOF010000174.1 GCA_937919075.1 uncultured Cyanobium sp.
TGCGGCAAAGGTTGCGGCGAGGACGTTGGTGGTGGCCAGAACATTTGGTGGTGGCGAATGGAGCCCGGCCTGCGGAGCCCGGAATCAGTGGCAGGCGACACAACCTGCAACACGCTGAATCTTGCGCTGCTTCTATTTTATGGCGACGGATGCAAAGGAACTAGACTCATACATGCCGCTGAACTCACCGCAAGTAGGCCTATCCACGCACGCCCATTGACCTCCTCTAAGTCAAACTTTGCATGAACGTCTCTGCTGCCGGTCAACGTCATGACGCCGGATGTCAAAAGACTGAGCCCTCTGCCACGGGCGCTGAGCCAGGAAGGCTTCCATGAGGCAACTGATACTGAGCCTCGGCACCCTCGCGACGGTGCTGATCGTCACCTCCTTTTCAGTTCTGTGTTCCGTAGCACTCACTTCAACACTCTGCTTCTTCGAGCAATGTGAAGCGCCGAAGATTGCAATCGCTACAGCCATCGCTATTCCCTCATTCGTTGCGCCACTGGCTACCTGGCCACTGGTGGGGCTGGTGATGCAGATCGACAGCCTTGAGAAGGAAATGCGCATGATGGCCACCTACGATCAACTCACCGGATTGGTGACACGACAGGCCATCTTTGATCAGATTGAGCAGGTGATGCATCTGGCGGAGCGCGAGCAGAGCCACATTTCTGTGCACGCGGTGGATCTCGACCGTTTCAAAGATATCAATGACACCCATGGCCATGCTGGCGGCGACGAAGTGCTCAAGAGCTTTGCCATCACGGTGAAGGAAGTTTTACGCAAGAGCGATTACCTCGGCCGCATCGGTGGCGAAGAATTCATCATCTTTCTCCCCGACACGTCACAAGTCGCTGCACTGGCACTCTCTGAACGCCTCCACCAGGCGATTCGCCAGTCGGTGGTGGCCTATGAGCAATCATCCATTCGCTATTCAGCGAGCATCGGGCTTGTTTCCGTACTGCCCTCTGCCGACGTGAGCCTTGAGGAGATTCTCAAGCGGGCTGATCAACTTTTATATATCGCCAAACGACAAGGCAGAGCTTGCACTGTTTCCTCAAACGGTTGATTTAACACCATCAGGCCATCGGGCAAAGGCAAGCGCCACTCACCTTGCGGCTCCGATTGGCTTGAGCAGCAGGCTTCTGCTCAGCCGAGGCTTCAGCCAGGCGCGTCATAAGGCGTCACCTGCGCCAGCTTTCCGGTCATCCGTCCCATCACTCCGCCCCGATCAACCGTGACCGATCTGCCCCTAAGGCTGGAACTTGAGGTCCAGGTGCGTCCCGGCAAAACGGCTCCTGCCGGAGCGCCAGGTTCAGCCTGAGGCCGGCTCACCCGGGTCGCAGGGGAGGGTGATGCGGCGGCGCAGGTAGGCAACCGCAAGGTGCACCGTTTCATGAAGCAGCTGGACGCGGAAGGGGGACGCCTTCGCCAGCGCCAGCCACAGCAGATGGCCCACTTTTTTACCAGCACGTAGGCCATCCTGCGGGCGGCGACGCCGCTGAGCAGGATCGCCACCTTGACGGGGAAGAACGGATAGAGGGAGCCGATCGGCACGCCCGCTCCTGGCTGCGGGCCTGCCGGGGCTGGCGGCGCAGACCGGAGGTGGAAACGGGCGCGGGGGCTGGCTGAACGGCGCGATGTCTCTCCCTAGCATCACCACAGAACCATGCGGTTGAGCAGTGCAAATCCAAGGAGAAGCTGCCGGCGGCGATACCCCCGACGACGACATCAAGGCAGACGACATCTACGCCGCGGTGGATCTCTTCGGTGGACTGCCGAAGCTGCGCTTTCCGGCGGTGGAGAGCGACCCGAAGGTGGTGTTCGCTGCGGTGCGCGATGAGCTGATGCTGGATGGCAATTCACGTCAGCGCCTGGCCACCTTCTGCCAGACCTGGGTGGAGAGCGAAGTCCACAACCTGATGGATCTCTGCATCGACAAGAACATCGAAGACAAGGACGAATATCCCCAGACCGCCGAGATCGAAGCACGCTGCGTGCACATGCTGGCCGATCTCTGGCACGCCCCCTCAATCGAAGCGGCGATCGGGGCTTCCACCACCGGCTCCAGCGAGGCCGCCATGCTGGGGGGCCTGGCGATGAAACGACGCTGGGAGGCAGCGCGAAAAGCAGCCGGAGCATCCACCGAACGGCCTAATCTCGTCACCGGTCCGGTGCAGATCTGCTGGCACAAGTTCTGCCGCTACTGGGACATCGAACACCGCGAAATCCCGATGGAGCCCGATCGCCTGATCCTTTCGCCTGAAACGGCGTTGGCGGGCTGTGATGCAAACACCATCGGCGTGGTGCCCACCCTGGGGGTCACGTTCACCGGCCAGTACGAGCAGGTGCAGCAGCTCGCCGCCGCCCTCGACGGGCTACAGGAGCGCACCGGCCTCGACATCCCGATCCATGTGGACGGCGCCAGCGGCGCCTTCCTGGCACCGTTCTGCGCGCCGGAGCTGATATGGGATTTCCAGCTGCCGCGGGTGCGCTCGATCAACGCCTCCGGCCATAAGTTCGGCCTCGCGCCGCTGGGGGTGGGCTGGGTGCTCTGGCGCGAGGCCGCCGATCTGCCGGACGACATGATCTTCTGGGTGAATTATCTGGGCGGGAACATGCGTGACATCACCTTGAACTTCTCGCGTCCAGGTGGGCAGGTCGTGGCGCAGTACTATAACTTCCTGCGCCTGGGCGCCGAGGGCTACAAGAAGGTGCATGGCGCTTGTTACGGCACGGCCCAATTCCTGGCTGGCGCCATCGCCGCGCTCGGCCCCTTCGAGATTATTTATGGCGGAGATCCAGCCAGCGGCATTCCGGCAATCTGCTGGACATTGAAGGAACATGCCAGCGCCAACTTCAACCTCTTCTCCCTCGCCGACCGGCTGCGTGTGCGGGGCTGGCAGGTGCCCGCCTACAGCCTGCCGCCGCACTGCCAGGAGCGGGTGGTGCAGCGCATCTTGGTGCGCCACGGCGTCAGCCGTGATCTCGCCGAGCTGCTGCTCGACGACATCCGTCAGGCCTTGGCCTACTTCGAGCGCCACCCCCAGCACGCCACGCTCACCCCGGCAGAAGCCAGCGGCTTTCACCACTAGCGTTGGCGCCGAAATCCAGTCGCTGACTCGCCATGCCCAGGCTTTCCCCGCCTCAGCTGCTGATCAGCGTGGGCGCCGCAGCGGCGCTGCTGGGCGTCATCCTGCTGCTGCGCCCAGCCTTGGAGGCCTCCCGCGCCGCCGGCACCAACCCGGCCAGCGCTCCAGCCAGCCAGCCGGACCCCGCAGCAGCAGACACCCTGGCCGTGGGGCCGCGCCTGCCGCAGCTGCCCACCGATCCGGCCCTGCCCACCCACGCCGATGGGCGCCACTACCCGCTGGTGCCGGCTGATCCCGTGGAGTTGGCGGCCCTGCTGGCGGCGGTGGAGGAGGCCCTGCGCGACGCAGCCACGCCCGCCGAGGCCCTGCCCGCCCTCGGCCATCAGCAGCAGGTGATCTACCGGGTGCTGGCCCACCGGCCACCGCTCGCCGCCGCGGTGCGCCGCTCGCTGCCGCCCGGCTGGCTGAGCATCTACGACCGGCACCTGCTGGCCCGGCGCTCCTTCCTGGCCATGCACCGCAGCGACCGGCGCCCCACCAACCTGCCGGGCTGGCGCATCCTGCCGCCGCCGCCGCTGGAGCAGCTAGTGCGCTTCTACAAGCAGGCGGAGCAGGCCACCGGCATCGACTGGGAGGTGCTGGCGGCCGTGAATCTGGTGGAGAGCGGCATGGGGCGCATCGATGGGGTGTCGGTGGCGAACGCCCAGGGGCCGATGCAGTTTCTGCCCACCACCTGGGCCCAGGCCGGCGTGGGCAAGGGGAACATCCGCGATCCCCACGACGCCATCCAGGCCGCCGCCCGCTACCTGGTGCGGCGTGGCGGCCTCAAGGACATCCGCAAAGGCCTGTGGGGCTACAACAACAGCGACAAGTACGGCCGCGCCGTGCTGGCCTACGCGTCGTTGATCCAGGACGACCCCCGCGCCCTGATCGGGCTCTACCACTGGGAAATCCACTTCGCTGCCGCCGGCGGCGACCTGTGGTTGCCGGTGGGCTACGCCCAGAGCCAGCCGGTCGCGGTGACGGCTCACCTGCGCCGCCAGCCGGCCAGCGCACCGCCGCCGGGCTCCTCGGGCTACTGAGCAAAGTCGCGGCGCCGACCAGCGAATTGAGCGCAGCGTCACCGCTGGGGGCCAAACTGCTCACGACTGCGCACGACACGTCCATGGCCCTGGATCTCAATGACCCGGAGCTCGAGTTCTCCGATCTTGTGTACGCCTACCAGAGCTGGGTGATGGCGGTGATCAACGACGAAAAACTGGACGGCGAGGAAACCCTGCTCACCGATGACATCGCCGAGGATGCCCTGAACGCCATGCGCTTCCTGCCTGGTGAGGTGACCTCTGCGATCGAAACCAGCCTGGCCCGCGTCTACGACGTGGATCCCGATGAACTGGCCAATCTGCTGTTCCCGGAGGACTGAGCCGACCACCGCAATGGCCCCAGGCGGCACAGTGGTAGGCGTGAATGCCCGCCGCCCAGCCGCTCGTCCCATGCCCTGGACCGCTGACGCCATCCCAGACCAGAGCGGTCGGATTGCCTTGATCACCGGAGCGAACAGCGGCCTGGGGCTGGAATCGGCCCGGGCGCTGGCGGCCCAAGGGGCCACCGTGGTACTGGCCTGCCGCAGCCGCCGCAAAGGCGAGGCGGCCCGCAACGAGCTGATCGGCAGCGTCCGAAGCGGCGGCGGCTTGGAGGTGCTGGAGCTGGATCTGGCCGATCTGCAGAGCATCCGGCGCGCCAGCCAGTGGCTTGCCGAGCAGTACGGCCGGCTGGATCTGCTGCTCAACAACGCCGGCGTGATGGCGCCGCCGCGCACGCTCACCCGCGATGGCTTTGAGCTGCAGTTCGGCACCAACCACCTGGGCCATTTCGCTCTCACCTTGTTGCTGCTGCCGCTGATGCGGGGCCGCAGCGAGGCGCGGGTGGTCACGGTCACCTCCGGCGCGCAGTATTTCGGCCGCATCGCCTTCGACGACCTGGCGGCAGAGCAGCGCTACGACCGCTGGGCGGCCTACAGCCAGAGCAAGCTCGCCAATGTGATGTTCGCGCTCGAACTGCAGGAGCGGCTGGCGGCCGACGGCAGCGGCGTGGTTTCGCTGGCCGCCCATCCCGGCCTGGCGCGCACCAACCTGCAGCCCGCTTCGGTGGCCGCCAACGGCTCGAAGCTGGAAGCGCTCAGCTACCGGCTGATGGATCCGTTGTTCCAGAGCGCCGCGATGGGCGCCCTGCCCCAGCTGCATGCCGCCACTGCGCCCAGCGCCAAGGGCGGTGAGCACTACGGGCCGAATCAGTGGGGCGGCATGCGGGGCTGGCCCACCCAGGTGCGGATCGCACCGCCAGCTCTCGATGCCGCCCAGCGGCAGCAGCTGTGGGAGGTGAGCGAAACGCTCACGGGGATCGGCCGATGAAGCTAGGCGGGCCACATGCAGGAAAGCCTCGGGTACGGCGCTAGGGGCGACTCGGCGCCGCAGTGGCGGTGCTG
Organism: uncultured Cyanobium sp.; assembly: GCA_937919075.1. Lineage (GTDB taxonomy): Bacteria > Cyanobacteriota > Cyanobacteriia > PCC-6307 > Cyanobiaceae > MW101C3. The sequence goes on from CALFOF010000174.1 coordinate 5,578, forward strand.
CTGGCGCTGGGCGGCTGCCAGGGAGGCACGACCAACCTGCTGGGCCGGGAGCCGCTCTACATCTACGTGGAGAAGGTATCCGGCTCCAGCGGGAACCCCGCCAACAGCGACAGTCTGGCGCTGCTGCTGATCGACGGCTTCCGCAAGCTCAACCCCACAGTCGATATTCACATCAACCACTACGCGGCCGACCGGATCGTGCCGGCCATGGACTTTCGCCAGTCGCGCGGGCTGGGCCCCGATCTGGTGGTGAGCCCGGTGATCACGGCGTTGCGGCTGCACGAGCAGGGGCTCACCGAAGCGGTGGCGTTGAACCCCGTGCAGCTCGATCGCCTGGCGCCCCGCTTTCGCAACGACTTCCGCATCGGCAACCGCTACATGGCGATTCCGCTGCTGGCCAAGCCGCAGGTGGCCTGCTTCGATCGCCGCCGCGTGAGCGATCCGCCCGCCACACTCACGGAACTGCTGGAACTCAGCGCCAAGGGGCTGCAGGTGGGCCTGCCGCTGCAGCTCGTTGACCTGCTGTGGACCGCCAGCAGCTTCGAGGCTGACGACACACTGTTGCAGCTGGTGGAGCACCCGCCGAGCAAGAAGACGTCCACCCCTGTGCTGGTGTCAGCAGAGGACCGCAGGCAACTGGAGGACTGGCTGACCTGGCTGGCCGCCGCCAACCTGCAGAGCAATGTGTCCTTCGCGGAAGACAACTCCGAGCTGGTGAGCCAACTGGAACGGGGCGATCGGGATTGGATCAGCTGCAACGGCAACTGGCTCGATCCGCTTAATCGCAAGCTGGGCAACAACCTGGGCATATCGGTGCTGCCGGGGGCAGAAGGCCGCCCAGCGCAACCGATCACCGCTCTGCGGGTGTGGAGTTTCGGGCGCCATTCCACCGGCCGGCAACGGGCCCTCGCTGAAGCGTTCGTGTTGTTCAGCCTCAACAAAGTGAACCAGCGAGAGATGATGCTTTTCTCTCCCGGTACGTTGCCGGTCAACCCCGATGTACTGGTTCCCACCAAGAGTTCGCATCGCCTGGCGGCCTTGGCCACGAGCCTGGAGAACTCCCACATGATGAACTTCAGCGACCCGGAGCAAACAGTGGCGGCCGCCCGGGCGATTGATTTCGTGCTGCAACGCACGGTGCAGGGAGAGCTCACGCCGGCCGAGGCCACCGCCATGCTGCTCTCCAATCGCCCTGCTGCGGCGCTGGCACCGTGAAGGGCAGCCGATGAACAGCTTGTTTTATGAAATCATCGGCTGGGTGGGCTACCTGAGCAGGCCCGTGGTGTTGGTGCAATGCCTGAGCGCCGGGGCGCTGCTGGCGTTGTTTCAGCTGGTGGTGCGGCCACGGCTGCGCCAGGGGGGCCGCCGGCTGGCGCTGGTGGGAACTGTGGGGTTGCTGCTGGCGCTGCGGCTCAATGCGGCGGTGCTGGAGTGGCTGGGGCAGCCGGCCGGCCTGGCGCTCTACTTCATGCGCGTCTATGCGATCTGGATGTTCCTGGCCTTCCTGCACGAAGCCCTGGTCCTGCGCTTCCCCGCCCGGGGAGTGGATCGCCTGTTCAACCAGCTGATCCGGCCGCTGTTCGTTTTGCTGCTGGCGGGATCACTCGTGAACCAGCTCGATTCGCTCGAGGATGTGGCCGATATCCCCTTGCTGCCGGTGTTCGGTGACACGCTCACCACCGGCAATCTGTTTCTGCTGCTCACGATTCCCTATTTTCTGGTGGCGGTGTCGGCCTATCCGGTGAGCTGGCTGGCGCGCCTGCTGCAGGGGCTGCTGCACTTCAGCGACGGCACCCGGGAAGCCACCACATTGGTGCTGCGGTATGTGCTGATCGGCGCGGGGGTGCTGTGGCTGATGCACCGCGTGGGCCTCAACACCAACGCGATCGCCGCCATCGCCGGCGGCCTGTCGGTGGGCATCGGCTTCGGCATCAAGGAGGTGTTCTCCAACTTCATCAGCGGCCTGTGGCTGCTGTTCGAAGGATCGGTGCGGCCCGGCGAGATCCTGTTCATCGATGGCGATCCCTGCGAGGTGCGCAGCCTCGGCCTGCGGGCGGCCGTGCTCTGGCGTGACCGCGACAATGCCGAACTGGTGATCCCCAACCAGGACTTCTTCACCACCACCACCGTCACCTACACCGGCACCGACCGTCTGCGCCGCAGCCAGGTGGAGGTGGCCGCCGCCTACCGCCACGACCCCGCCCAGGTGATCCCCCTGCTGGAGGACGTGGCCCGCCACTCCCCCCGCGTGCTCAGCCAGCCACCCCCAAAAGCGCTGCTGCTCAGTTACGGCGATTCCGGCATCAACTACGGCCTGCGCTACTGGATTGAAAATCCGATGAACAACGGCAGCATCAAAAGTGAAGTGAGCGTGGCCGTGTGGGAGCGCTTCGCCAAGGAAGGCATCGAGATGCCCTTCCCGCAGCGGGTGATTCACCAGGGGTGAAGGTTGAAAAGTGGCTGGGGAGTGGATGGACGCTGAAACTTGGCCCACTCCACCGCCGAGCGACACGCAGAGCGACATGCCGAGCGACAAGGCAAGCCTGCAAGCAAAAGCAAGCCCCAGGCCAGTGTTAACTACATCATGGGGATAGCAATCCCGCAGCAGGAAAGGAGTGAGATGGCTTCATCTCGCCATTTCAACAGACAACATCGAAGCCACCATTGATGACTATTCCAGACGCCCGGTCACCGCGAAACTTGGCGAAGAAGGAGCCGTTCATGCGGCGCTGATCGTTACGAACTGGTCGGCGGCGTAGGCGGTGGCGGTGTGGCGCAACTTGCTGCGCTCCTCATCGGTGCGTGTGCAAGCAAAGCCATAACGGGCCCGCACCCGCTCAGACGCCTCACCCAGCGCACGCTCGGCGCGCTGCTGCAACTCCGCCACCGGCAGCCGCTCACCGGGCTGGAGGTGCTGCAGGATCACCGTCGAGGGCGAATAGAGCGTGGTCTGGCGGCCATCGGGCCATGTGAGCTGCAGGATGACTTCGGGCATGGCAGGACGGCGAGAGGTGAACGTGAGCGCTGAAGCAGAACCAACCCAGCGAGGCTGAGCACGGCGCGCAGCCCCGCGCCCCTTACCCCGACGGCACCGGGCCGAAGCCGGTGAGCGCCTCGGCGCCGCTCCACACGGTTTCCTCGCCGCCGCCGGCCCGCAGGTGCACCCCCGGCGCCGCCGTGAAGCGGCCGATCGGCTGGCAGATGAGTGCCGGCTCACTGCCCTCTGCCGCGACGGCCGCCCGCAGGGCCGGCTCCTGCCCGGGCGCCACCGCCAGCAGGAAGCCGAAGCTGGGGAAGCAGGCCAGCCAGTCTTCCAGAGCTACGCCCTCAGGCGGCGTGATCGCCTCGAGCTCGAGCGTCAGGCCGCAGCCGGCGCTCTCGCAGAACATCACCGCCGTGCCCACCAGGCCGCCCATGCTGATGTCCTTGGCGGCATGCACCACCCCGTCTTCCGCCAGCTGCGCCGGCAGGGCCAGCTGGCGGCGCAGCAACTCGGGCGTGGCCTCAGTGGCCGCATCCCAGAAACGATCCGGATGGCGCATGCGGCCGGAGCCGTTCACCAGCAGAACGCAACGGTCGCCGGGGCGGGCGAAACGGGCCGACAGCACCGCACCGCCGGCATGGCCCAGCACCGCCACCGCCAGCGCGTCGTAGGGGCTGTTGAGGTTGGTGTGACCGCCCACCACCGGCACGTCGAAGCGCGCCGCCGCCGCCTGCAGGCCCGCCAGCACCGGCTCGGCCCGCG
>CALFOF010000175.1 GCA_937919075.1 uncultured Cyanobium sp.
CCGGCCAAGGACGCTGTGGTCGTGGTGGCCGCCGAGGGGGCCGAGTCGCTCGATCTCAATGGCATCGCTGACGAGCTGCTTGCCCAGGCCGACGACAGCGCCAAGGCCAAAAAGGAGGCCAAGGCAGCCTCTGCCAAGGCCCTGGCCAGCATCAAGGTGGGCCCCAAGGGGGTGTACACCGAGGATTCGATCCGGGTTTACCTGCAGGAGATCGGTCGCATCCGCCTGCTGCGCCCCGATGAAGAAATCGAGCTGGCCCGCAAGATCGCGGACCTGCTCCACCTTGAGGAGCTCGCCGCCCAGTTCGAGCTTGACAACGCCCACTATCCCGATACCAAGGAATGGGCTGTCCTGGTGGACATGCCACTGGTGAAGTTCCGCCGCCGCCTGATGCTCGGACGGCGCGCCAAAGAAAAGATGGTGCAGTCGAACCTGCGGCTGGTGGTGTCGATCGCTAAGAAATACATGAACCGTGGCCTTTCCTTCCAGGATCTGATCCAGGAAGGCAGCCTCGGCCTGATCCGCGCTGCTGAGAAGTTCGATCACGAAAAGGGCTACAAGTTTTCCACCTACGCCACCTGGTGGATCCGCCAGGCGATCACCCGCGCCATCGCCGATCAGAGCCGCACCATCCGGCTGCCTGTTCACCTTTACGAAACGATTTCCCGCATCAAGAAAACCACCAAGGTTCTCAGCCAGGAATTCGGCCGCAAGCCCACGGAAGAGGAAATTGCGGAAAGCATGGAGATGACGATCGAGAAGCTTCGCTTTATCGCTAAATCCGCCCAGTTGCCCATCTCCCTGGAAACTCCCATCGGCAAGGAGGAGGATTCCCGCCTCGGCGATTTCATCGAGGCTGATATCGAGAATCCTGAGCAGGATGTGGCTAAGAACCTGCTGCGTGAGGATCTTGAAGGTGTGCTCGCTACCCTCAGTCCCCGGGAGCGTGATGTGTTGCGCCTCCGCTACGGCCTTGACGACGGCAGGATGAAAACCCTTGAGGAGATCGGACAGATCTTTGATGTGACCCGCGAGCGCATTCGCCAGATCGAAGCCAAGGCCCTGCGCAAACTTCGGCACCCCAACCGCAACGGAGTGCTCAAGGAGTACATCAAGTAGTCTCCGATCGTCAGCACCCCTTCCGTTTTGCCCGCATCGGTCGTCGCGTCTGCCGGATATTCTCCGGCAGCGAGGGTCACCATCGTGCTGCCCACCTTCAACGAGCGGCAGAACATCCAGCCCATCCTCCAGCAGTTGCTGGCCCTGCGTGATCGCTTCCAACTGGAGGTGATCGTCGTCGACGACGACTCCGCTGATGGAACTGCCGATTTCGTCAAGCAAATGGCGCACGGGGAGCCTTGCCTACGGCTGATCCGCCGCGTGGGGCGTTCAGGCCTCTCCAGTGCCATCAAGGAAGGCCTGCTCGACAGCACAGGTGATCTCGCCGTGGTGATGGATTGTGATGGTCAGCATGAACCGGCTGCGGTGGCGGCGGCGCTGGATCTGTTGATCGCCCGCAACGCTGATCTGGTGATCGGCAGCCGCTTTCACCCCAATGCCTCCATCAAGGGGTTGAGCGACAAGCGGGAAGGGGGATCGGTGCTGGCGAATCGCCTGGCACGCTTCACCCTGCCGCGCTACCGCCACCTCAGTGATTTCATGAGTGGCTTCTTTGCCCTGCAGCTCGACCGCTGCCTGCCGATGATCCGCCAAGTGGACGCGCAGGGATTCAAGTTTCTTTATGAACTTCTATCGATCAGCCGCGGCCATCTGATGATCGAAGAAATTCCGCTCACCTTCCAGCCCCGCACCTTTGGAAGTTCCAAACTGGACATCTCGGTGCTTTGGGATTTCGGCGTTTCGATCATCCATACGCTCTTGCTGCGCATGGTTCCACGACGCGCCGTGAGTTTTGCTCTGGTGGGCTTGTCAGGGATTGGCGTGCAGTTGCTGGTGTCCAATCTGTTGATCCTGCTGGGCTTCTCCTTCGTGGCCTCGTTGCCGCCGGCTGTGATCGCCTCGGCCTGCAGCAACTATCTGGTGAACAACACCCTCACCTTCCGCCATCTGCGGCTCAAGGGCTTCCAGCTGCTGGCCGGGCTTGTCAAGTTTTTGGTGGTGGCCTCGCTGCCGATGCTCGCGAACATCGGCCTGGCCAGTGTGTTTTATGCGCGCGTAGCCAATGACACCCTCTTTGCCCAGATTGCCGGTATTGCCGTGGTGTTTGTGTGGAACTATGCCGCTTCGTCCCGTTTCGTCTGGAACACCCCCTGAACGAAACAGTCCCGCTTGGATCTGATTGCCTTGGGTTTAATTGCCTTGGGTTTAATTATCATGGATTTGATTGCTATGGCTCTGACTCCCCTTGGGCCCGACCCTTCTCGGCTCCGATCTGATGTGTTGGAATTCGCTCTGTCCCGGTGCTGCCCCAGCTCTGCCGTATTGCCGGCCTGCCGGTGGCTGCTCCCTTCCGCCCCAGCTCGCCTCCTGATGGCATGCTCTTGATCACCTCGCTGCAGGCGCGACCGGCCCGCCTGGCCTTGGTGTCTGCCGCCGGTCTGCTGCTGCTCTGCTGGCTGGCTTTCTTCAACCAGCTGGGCACCCTCAGCTTGATGGACAAGACCGAAGCTCTCTTCGTGGAAGTGGGCCGGGAAATGTTGCTGCGCAACGACTGGATCACCCCCCACTGGAACGGCGAGCCGTTTTTTGACTATCCGGTCTGGGGCTACTGGATGGTGGCCCTGAGCTTCTGCCTCTTCGGCATCAGTGCCTGGGCCGCCCGGCTGCCGGTGGCGCTGATGGCGAGCCTGGTGGTGGTGGCGGGGTTTGTGCTGCTGTGGCTGCTCGCTGAAGGCGAAGCCACACCGGCCCGTTGGCGGCGCAGCTGGCTGGGTGCGGTGTTGCTGGCACTCAATCCCGCCTGGGTGGGCTGGGGGCGCAGCTCCGTCACCGACATGTTCCTCTCAAGCGCCATCACGCTCTCGCTGTTCGGCTTTTTCCTGGCCTACAGCCAGGCGGATAGGCCTTTGCTCCGCCGCGTCGGTTACGTGGCGATGCCTGTGTTCAGCGCCATTGCGGTGCTGGCCAAAGGGCCGGTGGGTCTGGTGCTGCCGGGGGCCGTGATCGTTGCCTTCCTGCTCTGCCAGGGCCAGCTGTTCGCCGTGCTGCGGCAGATGCCGATGCTGCTGATGGCTGGCCTCTTCCTGGCGGTGGGGAGCCCCTGGTATCTGCTGGCGGCACAGGTGAATGGCGCTGACTTCCTCGGCGGCTTCTTCGGATTCAGCAACCTGCAGCGCTACACCTCAGTGCTGTATGGCCATTCCGGCCCCTGGTATTTCTATCTCCCTTGGTGCGTGATCCTGCTGCTGCCGTGGTCGCTGTTCCTGCCGTTGGCCATCGTGCGGCTGCGCTACTGGCAGCTGGGTCACTGGCGCCAGCAGCCCCGCACCGCCCAGCTGGCCCCGTTCTGCCTGATCTGGCTCCTGGTGGTGCTGGTGTTCTTCTCTGCTGCCAGCACCAAACTCGCCGGCTACATCCTGCCGTTGATTCCCGCCGGCGCCTTGCTGGTGGCGCTCTTCTGGCAGCCACTGCCGTCTGTGGGCGTGCAGGCTGTGGGCGTGCCGGTTGCGGCTGTGCCAATGGCGGCGGTGCCGGTAGCCGACCCCTGGCAGCGGCTGTTTGGCTGGCTGAACGCGTTGCTGCTGGCAGTGATGGCGGTTGCCGCCGTGGTGGCCCCGCGTTGGGCCGCTTCCGATCCCGCCTATCCCGGTTTTGCCAAGGCTCTCACCAGCTCAGGCTTGCCGCAGTTGCTGGGCGGCCTGCTGGGGCTGGCAGCGCTGGCGATGATCGTGCAACTGCTGCGGCGCGGCCCGCTGCAGCACCTGTGGCTGCCGGACGTGGCAGCGTTTGCCGGTGTGTTGCTGCTGGTGGTTCCCGGCCTTGCCCCGTTGATGGAACGGGAACGGCAGCAGCCGGTGCGGGAACTCGCTGTTCTGGCTGGTCAGCTGGCCCGCCCGCAGGAACCGTTGCTTGTGGTGGGCTACATGCGCTACAGCGTGGTGTTTTACAGCGGCCAGCCGGTGCAGTTCTTTGACAGTGTCAAGGGAGCGCGGCGCGGCTTGCGGGACAGCCAGCCGGCCAGCGTGTTGGTGTTCGGCGAACAGCGCAAGCTCGCCAATCTCGCCGCAGATGGTGGTCAGGTGCAGACCCTGGCCAGCCGCGGCAATCACCGCCTGCTCCGATACGTGCCAGGGCCTGCAACGGCAGACCGCTCCGGGCGCCGCTCCGGCGCCAGCGGTTCTTGAAGCGCTTCAGCCGCTGGTGCCGGCTGTTCGGCGTTCCCAGGCTGCTCCTGTGCCTGATCGCCGTGGCGCTGGTGGCCTGGATGGAGGCCACAGTGGTGCACCAGAAGCGCCCTGCGCTCGATATCGCCATTCTCGACTGGCTGGCTCTGGTGATTCCAGCCCAGCTCGGCTCGCTGTTGGTGATGATCTACAAGCTCAGTGGCACCCGCTTCACCGCCGTGCTGGTGGCAGCAGCCCTGTGGTTCCTGTACACCAAACGCGCCTGGAACGACCTGCGCTGGCTGGCGGTCGGCACGGCAGGAATTCTGCTGATCATCGATCGCTGGCTCAAGCCCTACTTCGATCGATCCCGGCCGCCGGAGCGCCTGGTGGAGGTGATTGGCCGCAGCTTTCCCAGCGGTCATGCCGCCGGCGCCGTGGTGTTTTATTTCCTGATGTGCATGATCCTCACCTCTCTTTATCCCCGCTTGCGACGCCCCCTGTATCTGGGCGCGTCGCTGTGGGTGGCCCTGGTGTGGCTGAGCACCCTCTACTGCCGGGTGCACTGGCCGACGGACATGGTGGCCGGCGCCTGTGTTGGCTTCATCTGGTTCAGCCTCTGCGCCGTGGGCCTCAAGTTCTGCGCTCCCCGGCAGACTGCCCCTTCCCTGGAGCGAACGCCTTGACCTCCCCTGCCTCGCTCAGCTCGCTCGCGGAGCTCTGTGGCCTGCGCACGGCGCCGGAGCTGCCCGCCGCGGCCCGCCAGGCCCTGCGCAGCGAACTGAACAAACGGCTGGCGGCCTGTGAGTGGTTCACGGTCGGGGTGATGGCACCTTCTGCCTCCCTTGCGGTGGCGGCGCTGCGTGCCTGCGAGAGCGCCCTGGGCTGGGATCCCCTGCAGGCGCCTGGCTCAAAGACGCCTGGCCCCGCCGCCTCGGGTTCCAACGCAGCGGATCTCGCCGCTGATGAGGGCGGCCCGGTGTTCCTCAAGGGCAATCAACGCTCCGGTCTGTTCCTGGTGCGCCTGGAAGCTGGTCTGGGCAGTGGCCTGCTGATCACCGGCCACAACAGCGTGGCGCCAGAGGCGGAAGATACCTGGGGCCCGTTCCCGCTCGATTTCTTCGCCTGATCCAGACCCCGTGCCGCCGGGGTGTTCAGGCGTCCTGTTACGTCACTTGGGCTGCGGCCGGCCTGTCCTTAGGCTGGCCAGCTGTGAAGCGGCCGTGACGCCGACGTGAGGACAGACGTGATGGCCGGCTCCACCCTGCGCATTGCCTCCCGCCGCAGCCAGCTGGCGATGGTGCAGACCCACTGGGTGCGCGATGCCCTCTCCGCGGCTTATCCCTCGCTGGAGATCAGCATTGAGGCCATGGCCACCCAGGGCGACAAGATCCTGGATGTGGCGCTGGCCAAAATCGGCGACAAGGGCCTGTTCACCAAGGAACTGGAAGCCCAGATGCTGGTGGATCAGGCCGACATCGCCGTCCATAGCCTCAAGGATCTGCCCACCAACCTGCCCGAGGGGCTGATGCTCGGCTGCGTCACCGAGCGGGAGGACCCCGCCGATGCCTTGGTGGTGCACGCGCGCCATGCCGACAAGAGCCTGGCCACCCTGCCGGAAGGGAGCGTGGTGGGCACCAGCTCGCTGCGCCGGCTCGCCCAGCTGCGCCACCACTACCCCCATCTCACTTTCAAGGATGTGCGCGGCAATGTGATCACCCGGTTGGAGAAGCTCGATGCAGGCAACTACGACTGCCTGATCCTGGCCGCCGCTGGTCTGGGCAGGCTGGGGCTGGCTGCCCGCATCCATGAACTGATCGACCCCTCAATCTCCCTCCACGCCGTCGGCCAGGGGGCCCTTGGCATCGAGTGCCGTGCAGGCGATGACGCCGTGCTGGAAACGATCCAGGTGCTGGAGCACCTCCCCACGGCCCGCCGCTGCCTGGCGGAGCGGGCCTTCCTGCGCCAGCTCGAAGGCGGCTGCCAGGTGCCGATCGGCGTGAACAGCCGCTTCGACGGCGACGACCTGGTGCTTACGGGCATGGTGGCCAGTCTTGACGGCCTGCGCCTGCTCCGCAACGAGGCCCGCGGCGACCAAACCGACCCGGAGGCCATTGGCATCTCCCTGGCCCACACCCTGCGCAGTGAAGGGGCGGGCGAGATCCTGGAGGAGATTTTTGCAGCTGTCAGGCCCGAGGCTTGAACCGGCCGGCCCTCCTCAGCCGCGGGAGGGCGACAGCCGTGGGCTGCCCTTCCAGTGGAGCCTGCTGGCTTGGGCTGCGCTGGTGGGGGTGCTCACCGGCGCAGCCGTGGTGGGCTTTCACTACCTGCTGGGGTTCATCAACAATTTCCTGTTCGGCACGCTCGTGGAGTGGGGCACGGGGCTGCTGGGCAGTGCTCAGCCAGATCCCACCCCAGCGGAGATCTTCACCAGCTCAGCCCCCTCCGGCACCCCGCTGAAGGCGCTGGTGCTGATCGGCCTTGGCGGCATCGGCTTTCTGCCACCGCCGCCGCTGCCGCCCGCGCCGCTCCCTGTACCTGCCAGCGGCCTGACCGGTTGGTTGACGTCCTGGCCGGTTTTGCTGGCGCCAGTGCTGGGCGGCTTGTGTGTGGGGCTGCTGCGCCAGCTTGGGCGCGATCTGGGCCCCAGCCTGCCGAGCCTGATGGCGATGGCCGACGGGGTGCTGCCGGCGGCGCCACGCCTGCCGCTGCTGCGCTTGATTGCCGCGTCGCTCAGCCTCGGCAGTGGGGCCTCACTCGGGCCTGAAGGGCCCAGTGTGGAGAGCGGCGGCAACATCGGTCTCTGGCTCGGGTTGCGCGCTGGGCTCACGCCCGACTCCCAGAAGGCGCTGGTGGCCGCCGGTGTGGCGGCGGGCCTGGCGGCGGGCTTCCAGGCCCCGATCGCCGGTGTGTTCTTCGCCTTTGAGGGGGCCTACAGCACCATCCCCGGCCGGCCCAGCCTCAGGGCCGTGCTGGTGGCGGCGGTCACGTCTTCCCTGGTCACGCAGTTGTCGCTGGGGGATCAGCCGATCTTCCGGCTGCCCGCCTACGAGGTGCGCTCACCGCTGGAACTGCCTCTCTACCTGGGCCTGGGGGTGGTGGCCAGCTTGATGTCGTGGGCGCTGGTGAGCATCCTGGCGGCGGGCCGCAGTGCCGCCGTGCAACGGCGGGTGCAACGCCTGCCTGCCGTGCTCGTCAACGCCCTGGGCGGCCTTGGGGTGGGCGTGATGGCGCTCGGTTTCCCGCAGGTGCTGGGCGTGGGCTACGACACGATCGAAGCGCTGCTGGGCAGGGAAGGTGGCGTGGCCTTCACCAGCCTGCTGGCGCTGCTGGCTGTGAAGCTGCTGGCCACGGGGCTCAGCAACGCCAGCGGCTTTGTCGGTGGTGGCTTTGCCCCCGCGTTGTTTCTTGGAGCGGTGCTGGGCAATTGCTACGGGCAGCTGCTGGGCGAAAGCGGCTTCGGCCTGCCGGTGGCCGAACCGCCGGCCTACGCCATGGTGGGCATGGCCGCCGTGCTGGCCGGCAGTGCCCGGGCGCCGCTCACGGCCCTGCTGTTGTTGTTCGAGCTCACCCACGACATCCGCATTGTGCTGCCGCTGATGGCGGCCACGGGGCTGAGCGCCGTGCTGGTGGAGCGTTGGCATGGCCTGGCTGATACCGGCCTGTTGGGGCCCGATCCGGTGGAAGAGGAACGGCGCGCCCGCCTGGCGGCCCTGCCGGTGGGCGAGGCGCAGGAGCCGGAGTTGCCGCTGGTGCTGCCGGGGGCCACCGCCGCAGGGGAAGCGCTGGGGCAGCTGGTGCGGGCCCATGGCCATTGCCTGCTGATCGAGCAGGACGGCTGGGTGGTGGGCCTGGCCACGCTGATGGATCTGCAGCGGGTGATCACCAGCCAGGGGGGAGAGGCGCCGCTGAGCGACTGCCGGCGCGCCGAGCTGATCTGGCTGCCAGCCAGCGCCAGCCTGGCCCAGCTGGAGGACCAGCTCAGCCCAAACGGCCTGCGCCAGTTGCCGGTGTTTGAACAGGACGACGGTCCGCAGGCCAAGTTGCCGGCCGGGGTGCCATGGGCGGGCCTGCGCGCCGATGAGCTTCGGGGGATGGCCAGCCGCGACGGCATGGCGCGGGCGCTGGCCCGTGGGCTCAGCGGGTGATCACCACCGGCGTGCCCACATCCACCAGTTCGAAAAGTTTGCGCACGTGCTCGTGGAACATGCGCACGCAGCCATTGGTGACCGCCGCCCGCGAACTGACCGTCCAGGCCCAAGCGCTGGGGGTGCCGTGGATGCCGAACTGGTTGGGGCCGGCGGTTTTAAATCCCAGCCAGCGATCGCCCAGCGGTCCGTTCGGACCCACCGTGCCAGTCACCTTGCCGGTTCTGGTGCTGGCGTAGATCGGATTAACCACCTTGTTGGTGACCTGGAAGGTGCCGGTGGGTGTGGGCGTGCGGGCATCACCGATCGCCACCGGCCAGGGGCCATACACCTTGCCGCCCCGCTCGAGGCGGATGTCCCGCTTGCCCAGCCGGAGCACGATGCGGGATGCCACCACCGCCTGAACTGCCGGGGCGGCGGGTGTTGCAGTGGTTGGTGCAGTGGTGGCTGGAGCTGCGGCCCCAGGTGCCGTGGTTGTGGGTGTTGTGGCGTCCGGCGCTGCGTTCGCAGGTGCCGGAATGGCCGCTGGGGTGGCCGTGCTCGGCGCCGAGCTGGCCGGTGCCGCCGAGTTGGCGGTGGGGAGTGCCAGTGCAGCAGTGCCTGCGAGCAGGGTGGCGCTGCACAGGCCCATCAACAGAGCGCCGGTGCAGGCACCTGAAGAGCGAAGGTGCAGCAGAACCATTGAGATCGGGCGCATTCAGGTGCCTGTGGAAGGGCCTCAGCCCACGAGTTTGGCATCGATGGTGTCGAGGTAGCGCTGTTCGCATTCCTTGATGATGCGGACGGCTTCCTCCACCCCAAAGAATCCGTTCACTTTGCAGGTGCCGGGCTTCTTCAGATCCTTGTAGTGCTCCCAGTAGTACTGGGTTTCCGTGAGCCAATGGTCGCCAAGCTGG
>CALFOF010000176.1 GCA_937919075.1 uncultured Cyanobium sp.
CTGAGCAGGGCGATGCCCGTGCCGCCGCCTGGCCATTCCAGGTAGGCCCAGTCGTCGGCCTGCCAGGTGAGGCGTAACCCCAGCCCGCGATAGAACGCCACAGCCCGCTCCATGTTCTGGACCCGCAGGGCGACGTGACCGAGTCGGTGGCTGACGGACATGGGCAGCGGAGTGGCAGCGGTGTGAATCCTTCCATTGTCGACATGGCGGGGAGAAACTGAGGCCGCCCATGCCATCCGCTCCGTGCAACCTGCCTCACCGGGTCAGCCCAGCAGCTTCTGGCTCACCAATCGCGGCGTGGTGGCCATCTGCTTCCTGGTGCTGGAACTGGTGTTCTTCTCCACCGACTCCGTTGGCGTACCAGCCCACGCCTATGTGAGCGGCGATGTGGGGGGAACCCCCTACATGTCGGTGTGGTTCATGGTGGCGTTTCTATTGCCAGCGGCGCTGGTCATGCCGCTGCTGGGGAGCCTGCAGGAACGGGTGGGCGCGAAGGCGATCGCCACTGTGGGGCCGGGGTTGTTCGGTGTGGCCTGCCTGATCAGCGCCAGCGCCAGCGATCCGCAGCTGTTCATCACCATGCGGGTGCTGCAGGGACTGGGCGCCGGAGTGATTCCGGCAGCGGCGGGGGGCTATCTGGGCGGTCAGCTGGGGGAGAAATACGCGCCGATGGGCAAAGGGCTGGTCGCGCTGGCGCTGGTGAGTGGCTCCAGCCTCGGTATCCCTCTCTCCGCCTTTGTCACCTGGTACGCCAGCTGGCGGGTGCTCTATGCGGGCCTGGGCCTGGCGGCACTGGCAGCGGTGGCGGTGATCGCCCGGCTGATGCCGGCCACCCCCGGTAACCCGCAGGCCGAGATCGACTGGCTGGGCTATGGGCTGATGAGCGGCGGCTTCGGGTTGCTGGCGCTCTCGCTAGTGGTGGGCAACCAGCGTGAATGGTTCGCCAGCCCGACCTATGTGGTGATGCTGTGGAGCGCGCTGCTGCTGCTCGGCCTATTCGCTTGGCGAGTGGCGGCGGTGCCGAAGCTGATCAATCTGCGCATCTTCCAGGACGTCAACTACTGCATAAGCGTCGTGAACCTGAGCTCGGTGATGTTCTTTCTGTTCATGGTGTTCGCGATCGTGCCCCGCTTTCTGGTGGTGGTGACGGAGAACACCATCGAGAACTATGCCTGGACCTTCATCCCCTTTGTGGCCACCACCATGGCCACCGGCCTAATGGTCACCCCAGGGGTCAGCCCGCACCTGATCGCTGCCACGATTCCAGCCAAGAAGAAGCTCTGTGCCATGGCGATCTTCTGCTTTGCCTGCACAGCACTGTGGATGGCCAACACCAGCGCCCAGCAGGACAACAGCACGCTGAGCCTGCAGCTGATGGCGGTGGGCGTGTGCTTCGCCCTGATCAATTGCCTGGAGATTCAGATGTCGTTCTCCACCATGGCGGCCGAGCTGATGACCAGCGCCAGCTCGGTTCTGTTCTTCTGCACCAACATCTTCAAGGCCCTCTCTGGCGGCGTCACCGCAGCCATCATCACGGCCACAAGCCAGGGCAGCTGGGAGCGCTTCCGCGAGCAGATCAACGCCGGCAACCCGGCACTCGACGCCTTCCAAAGCTCCCTGAGCGGCCATCCGATGGGCAGCGGCGGTGACGGCTGGTCGCAGGGCTCCCTGGAGTTGATGAACAAGGCGATCAGCCAGCAGGTGGAGGTGGTGTCCTTCATCAACATCGCCACCATGGTGGGCCTGGCGCTGCTGGTGCTTGCCGGTCTGCCGATGCTGCATCGCAGCGGGAGTTCACAGACCAGACCCGGCAGCGCCCCCTAAGCTCCGGCCAACAGCGTGCAGGGGATACCTTTGTGAGCGCCACCGGCATGCCCCCAGCCAACCGCACAGCCAACCGCACAGCCCAGCCGCGGCGCACCCAGCTGATCGCCGGCGGGGCGATCGCCTTGACGGCAGCAGGACTGGCCGGCTACTTCGCTTACAACAACTACCGCCCCAGCACCAACGACGCCTACGTTCACGCTTACACCGTGACCGTCTCACCGTATGTGGAGGGCTACATCAAAAGCATCCACACAGAGCCCAATGACTTTGTGAAGAAAGGGCAGCTGATTTACGAAATCGTACCGCTCCCCTTTCAACTGAGCATGGCGCAACAGGAGCACCAGCTGGAGGCGGCCATCGCCCAGAGGGCGGGCCTGGAAGATCAGCTACTCAAAGCCCGACAAGCGCTGAACGACCAGCAGGCCAATCAATGGATCGTTGATCTCAACCAGCAGCGCTATGCCTATTTGCAGCAGCAACAGGTCGTAGCACTGGAGAAGGAGCAGGAATTCGAGGCCACCAAGCTCGAGGCGAGGGCAGAGGTCAAGAGCGCCAAGCTGGAGATCTCACGCCTGGAGAAACGGATCCGAGAGCAGGAGGCAAATATCAAAGCGCTGCGCGCCGCCGTAGGCAACGCTCGCGTGAATCTCAACTACACGCGGTACTACGCGCCGATGGACGCCTTCGTGAGCAACAACTTCAGCATCCGCGTCGGCCAATACGTGAAACCCGGGCAGGCGATGTTCATGCTGGTTGACAACACTCAGTGGTGGGTGGATGCCAATTACCTTGAGTCACAGATCCATCGCATCCGCGATGGGATGCCGGCCCGGATCCGCCTAGACATGTATCCAGGGGTGGTCTTTGAGGGCCGGGTGATCAATATCAGCCAGGGCAGCGGCGCCTACTACTCGCTGCTGCCACCGCAGAACGCCACCGGCAACTGGGTGAAGGTGCCCCAGCGCTTTCCGGTGCGCATCCGCATGGAGCAGAACAGCCGGCACCCGCTACGGGCAGGCGCCACCGCCCACGCCACGGTCAACACGCTGGGCCGTTAGTCGGCCGGCAGGTCAATCGGCAGCAGCACCGGCCCGCCGGGCTGCCTGGACACGGGCAACAGCTCCCGCAGCAGCTGGGCATAGCTCAGGTTGGCGAGGGTCGTGGCCTCTGCCCGCTGCTCCATCGCCGTGGTCAACGACTGAATTGTGTCCGCCAGATCGGTGTAATCCGCCAACCCGAATTCATAGCGCGCGCGCGAATCGCGATAGGCCTCTCGCGAAGCCTGGAAGGAAGCATTGGCAGCAATGATCTGACTGAGGGCGGCGCGCTGGTCGTAATAGGCGTTCTCCAGTCGCTGACGAATGGCATTGCGTTCAGCTGCTTCGCTCTGCAGCGTGCGCTCCGCCGCAGCGCGGCTGGCCGCCACCGCCCCGGCCGTGATGCCGCCATCAAACAGGCGCCACTCCAGCGATAGGCCGGCCGACCAGTCGCCGCTGTAGCTGTTCAGCCCGGGAATGAAGGCCGGCCCCTTGCAACACCCGTCCAGATCGATGACAGGCGAGATGCTCTGGGCCGCGCGGTAACCAGCGGTAGCGAACAAACCGATGCGGGGTAGCAGCTCGGCAGCACGCCGATCCGCCTGACGCAGCAAGGCGATGCGGGCCGCCTCCAGAGCTTGCAACTGGGGGTTGTCCGCAAATCCCCGCACGATGGTCTCCGGCAGATCCAGGGGCCAGGGGGGCTGCAGCCGCACGGCCTCGCGGGCCTCCAGCGTCACGGTGAAGGGAACATTGACCAGATTGCTGAGGCGACGCTGACTGCTGAGCCGCAGGGCTTCGGCCTGCTCCAGGCGGAAGCGGCTCTGCTGCAGCCGGGCCTGCGCCCGCAGCAGATCCACCCGCGGCACCAGCGCAGCCGTTTTCAACGCCTGCACCTGATCCAGAATCACCTGGTCGTTATCGACCACCACCTG
>CALFOF010000177.1 GCA_937919075.1 uncultured Cyanobium sp.
GCTGGGCCACCTGCCCGATCACCGAAAACGGCGTGGTGCGGATCATGGCCCAACCGGCTTACCCCAATGCGCAAGCGGCGGCCCTGGTGGCCGCACGCCTGGCGGAGGCCTGCAGCCATGCCAGCCATGTGTTCTGGCCGGAGCCGATCAGCCTGCTGCAGGAGGGATTGATCCGCTGGGAGCGGCTGCTGGGCCCGCGCCAGATCACCGATGCCTACCTGCTGGCCCTGGCCGCCAGCCAGGGCGGCCGCTTCGCCAGCTTCGATCAGCGCATCACTCTTGAAGTGGTGCCCAGCGCCGAGGCCCACCATCTCTGCCTGATTCCGTGCAGCTAAACAGGCCCTCTACAAAGGATGACCAGTGGCCCCAGCCTGGCCATCATGGGCGCTGGTGCGGTTGAGCTGATGGACCTGGCAACGCAGACCTGCATCCCCTGCCGCGGCTGAGTCCGGATCCATCAGACCCAAACGATGCTGTATTTCTTCCCGAACTTCGGCCTTGGGCCGGTCATCCTTGCGCTGATCATCAGCGCGGCGCTTGGGCTTGCCGCCTACCTGATTGTCTTCAAGACCAGACTGTTCGACCACCTGATCAGCATGCCCTTGGTGGCGCCCTACGTGGGTGTCCCCAATACCGTCCTGGCCCTGCTGCTGGCCTTCATGGCCTCGTCCGTGTGGCAGAACACATCGGCAGCGGCCGCCGCCCTGCAGAACGAAGCGACAGCCCTCAGCAGGCTTGGGATCATCGCGGCGACATCCCCCACAGTTGCGAGCGAGCTGAAGGGCGACCTGTCGTCGTACATCCAGCTGGTTGAGCAGGGCGAATGGGGCAGGGAGTACAACATGAAGCGCGCTCCGGAGATCGATCAAACCCTTTCCAACCTCTACATGCGCGCCTGGACTATTGACGCTGGCACATGCGCCGTGCGGGAGGCCGAATTCCTGTGCACTACCAAGGCCATGGCGGCGGAGATCCTCACCGAAATCAAGCAGCTCGAAGCAGCCCGGGAGCAACGCCTCTCGATCGGAAGCCAAGCGAATCTGGGCTATGCGAGAAAGTGGGCCTTCATCTATCTGCTGACGCTGGTTTCCAACGTCACGATTGGCGCCGTGCATCGTGCTCTGGTGCCTATGCACAGCACTGGTCTTCTCCATGATCAACTTGCACATCCACCCTTACAAGGGATTCAATCCACTCACACCTGATTTCACCAGCCTGGGCTGATCCTGCCGCCCCATTCACCGCCGACCCATGACCTCCCGACTGCCTCATCCCGGCCGACTCGCCCGGCTCCCCCTGATCG
>CALFOF010000178.1 GCA_937919075.1 uncultured Cyanobium sp.
GCCAGGGCGTAGCCATCCATGATCGAGGCGCGAAAGCCCGGCACCGCCGCCGCCGCCAGCACCGGCGCCGCACTCACGCGGCCCAGGGCCTGCGCCAGCGGCAGCGTTTCGCTGCCGGCCAGGGGCGTGAGCGCGGCCAGCACCTGGCGGCGGGCCTCGTCGAGCGGCAGGCCTTCGCGGGGGTAGGGCTCAAGCGGTGCCGCGTTGTTGCTCATCAGGGGTGACGGCTCAGGAGGGCACGGCGCCGGGATGGGACCAGCTGCCATGGCGTCCCCCCGTCTTGCTCAGCAGCCGCACCGGGCCGATGGTCATGGCCGGATCGGCGGATTTGACCATGTCGTAGAGGGTGAGCAGGCCCACCTGCACCGCGGTGAGCGCCTCCATCTCCACGCCGGTGGGGCCGGTGGTGCGCGCAGCGGCTTCCAGGCGCAGGCCGCAGCCATCGGCGCTGGGCTCGATGCGCACCTCCAGGCCCGTGAGCGCGATCGGGTGGCA
Organism: uncultured Cyanobium sp.; assembly: GCA_937919075.1. Taxonomy (GTDB): domain Bacteria; phylum Cyanobacteriota; class Cyanobacteriia; order PCC-6307; family Cyanobiaceae; genus MW101C3. The sequence continues at coordinate 496 of CALFOF010000178.1, forward strand.
CAGGGGGATCAGCTCCCAGGTGCGCTTGGCGCCCTGGATCGCCGCCACCCGCGCCACCGCCAGCACATCCCCCTTGGCGGCGCGGCCTTCGAGCACCAGCGCCAGCACCGCCGGGGCCATGGTGATGAAGCCCTCGGCCACGGCGCGACGATCGCTGGCGGGGCGGTCGCCCACTTCCACCATGTGCACCTCACCGCTGGTGGTGAGGTGGCTGAGCCGGTTTGGAGCAGCATCCATGGCGCCGATCATGGCGCCTCCGCAGGCCTATTTCGCGGGCTGGATCGGCGCCCAGGCCATGGTGGCGTTGAACTGGCGGCACCAGATCAGCACCGACTTCTGCTTGCTCAGATCGATCGAGGCGGGGATCACGTAGGTCTGGCCGCCCTTGCTGGCCTTGAGCGGCGCCAGCAGGGTGTAGCTGCCGGGCTTGAGCGGGTAGGCGGGCGGTTTGCTGCCGGCCAGGGGGGTGGCCGAAGGGCTGAAGGCCACCTTGAGATCGGGCGCCGTGTCGCTGGTCTTGAAGGTGGAGGTGAGCATCAGCAGGCGCTTGCCGCCCTGCTGCTTGATCACGAAGCCGCCGCTCACCGGTTTTTCGGCCCTGATGAATGTGCCCTGGTGCTGCTTGAGCTCCATGGCCTGACCCGCCAGCATGGTGGTGCCGCTGAGGGCAAGCACCGCGGCGGCGCGGCTGAAGCTGGAAGGAAGGAACGCCATTTCGGAACGATCGATGCCAACGGAGACGGAAGGGTTACCGGTGGCGGGCAGCGGCGGTTTGCTGGCCGCCGCAGGCGAACGCCGCTGGGCCCGCCCCATCCAATCCGGAACGTCGGCGGTATTTCCACCATGCCGTTCCGATCCGCCCTCGCCGTGCCCGTGAGCCGCTCCGAACCGGAGGCCGCCGCCACGCCGCCCCTGCCGACCGGCAGTGAGCAGCACCAGGATCTGGCTGCCCTCTACGACAGCTGCGGCGCGCCGGTCTACCGGTTGGCGCTGCGCCTGTGCCGCTCCCCGCAGGAAGCCGAAGACCTCTGCCACGACGTGTTCGTGCGCTACTGGCAGCAGGGCCGCTACGACCCGAAGCGGGGTCCGGTGCTGGCCTACCTGCTGTTGATGACCCGTTCGATGGCGTTCAACCGTCTGCAGCAGCGCCAGAACCGCTGGCAACTGGTGCAACGCTGGTCGTCCCAGCTGTTTCCGGCCGCTGTGCGCAACCCGCAGGAATGCGCCGAGGCCGACGACCTGGCCCAGCGGGTGCGCTCCGCCCTGGCGGAGATTCCCGCCAACCAGCGGCAGGTGTTGGAGATGGCCTACTACGAAGGACTGAGCCAGTCGGCGATCGCCGAGCGGCTGGAATTGCCCCTCGGCACAGTAAAAACCCGCGCCCGGCAGGGGCTGATTCGCCTGCGGATGCTGCTAAACGATTTCCACCCCCAGCCATGAACAGCGACCACCCCCTCAGCCACGGCGACGCCGCCGGCCAACCGTTCGACGTGGATGCCCTGCTGGCCGGCCACGCGCTCGGCGACCTCGATGAAGCGGAGCGCAGCCAGCTGGCCGAGCTGCTGCGGCAGCAGCCCGCCCTGCGCCAGCGGCTCGATCAATTCAGCACCACCCTGGAGCTGCTGCCCCTGGCCCTGCCCGCCACCAGCGCACCACCATCGGCACTGCGGCAGCGGCTGCTGGCGCGCCCGGCCCCGCCGCGTCTGCCCAGCCTGCTCGCCGCCGCCCTGGGCCTCGGTCTGCTGGCGGTGGGCGTGCAGCTGCACCGCACCCAAGCGCAACTGGCCCAGCTGCAGCAGCAACTGGCCACCAGTGGCGCGCCGCTCAGCGCTGTCAGCCGGCAGATGCCGCTGCGGGCGCTGACGGGCGCGTCAGCCACCAGCGGCACGGTGATCGTCACCGGCAACCCCAGCCACAACATGCTGCTGGTGGAGGGGCTGCCGCCAGCGCCGCCCGATCACACCTATCGGCTCTGGGCCAAGGTGAACGGCCGCCTGGTGGGCTGTGTGCCCTTCGTACCCGACGCCAAGGGCCATGTGGCGATGCCGATTCCCACCTCCCCCACCAGCCAGGCCAGCAGCGTGTCGGTCAGCATTGAGCCGCTCGGCGGCCACGGCGCTAAACCCGCAGGCCGCCAGGTACTCGGCGACACCATCTGACCCCAGCCGCGAGATGTCCGCCCAGCCCCCCAGCCCCTGCCGGCCCGCCATGGCCCCCACCCCCTTCCCCGCGCTGCAACGCCAGGGGCTCGACACCCTGCAGGTGAACCTCACCTACCGCTGCAACCAGGCCTGCGTGCACTGCCACGTGAACGCCGGCCCCACCCGCACCGAAAGCATGACGGCGGACACCCTGGCGCTGATCCCGCCGGTGCTGAAGGCCCGCGCGCTGCGTTGCCTCGATCTCACCGGCGGCGCGCCGGAGCTGCATCCCCAGTTCCGGGAGCTGGTGCGCCGCGCCCGCGCCCTGGGCGTGGAGGTGATCGACCGCTGCAACCTCACGATCCTGCAGGAGCCGGGCCAGGAGGATCTGGCCGACTTTCTGGCCACGCAGGGGGTCACGGTGGTGGCCTCGCTGCCTTGCTATCTGCAGGACAACGTGGAGCGCCAGCGGGGCTCCGGCGTGTTCCAACGCAGCATCGACGGCCTGCGCCAGCTCAACGCGCTCGGCTACGGCCAACCGGGCACGGGCCTGGAGCTCAACCTGGTGTTCAACCCCCAGGGGCCGGTGCTGCCGCCGGAGCAGGGGCCGCTGGAGGCCGACTTCCGGCGCGTGCTGGCGGCCGATCACGGCGTGGTGTTCAACCGGCTCTATGCCCTGGCGAACATGCCGGTGAAGCGCTTCGCGGCGGTGCTGGGCGCCCAGGGGCAGCTGGAAGGCTATCTGGAGCTGCTGCGCCGCAGCCACAGCGACGCCAACCTGGAGCAGGTGATGTGCCGGCAATTGATCAGCGTGGATTGGCAGGGCTACCTCTACGACTGTGACTTCAACCAGCAACTGGGCCTGGTGATTGCGGGCGATCCGGCCGCCGCGGCGGGGCCTGACAACCGCCCCCACCTGCGCGATCTGCTGCAGCGCGACCCCAGCGGCGATCCGATCCAGGTGGCCGACCACTGCTTCGGCTGCACCGCCGGCAGCGGCTCCAGCTGCAGCGGGGCGCTGGCGGCTTGACGGCCAACGCCGCTGCAAGTGGCGCCTGGCGCTGGCTGTTGCTGCTGGCGCTGGCGCTGCTGGTGGCGCTGTTCTTCCTGCTGGATCTGCCCCAGACGCTCAGCGTCGAGGCCCTGCGCGACGCCCGCAGCGAGCTGCTGGCCTGGCGCCAGCGGGCCCCGCTCAGCGCCGCCGCCGCCTACGCCCTTGTCTACGTGCTGGTCACCGGGCTCTCGCTGCCCGGTGCCGCCGTGCTGACGCTGGCCGGTGGCGCGGTGTTCGGGCTGGGGCTCGGCACCCTGCTGGTGTCGTTCGCCTCCAGCGCCGGCGCCACCATCGCCTTCCTGCTGGCCCGCACCCTGCTGCGGCAGCCGGTGCAACAGCGTTTCGGCGCGCGGCTGGCACCGATCGAGGCGGGCCTGCGCCGCGACGGGGTGCTCTACCTGCTCAGCCTGCGGCTGGTGCCCGTGGTTCCCTTCTTTCTGGTGAACGTGGTGATGGGGCTCACCCCGCTCCCCACCCGCTCCTTTTATCTCGCCAGTCAGATCGGCATGTTGCCCGGCACCCTCGTCTACGTGAATGCCGGCACGCAGCTGGCGCAGCTGCGCAGCCTCGAGGGGATCCTCACGCCGCCGCTGCTGCTGTCGCTGGCGCTGCTGGCTGCCTTCCCCTGGATCGCGCGGCTGGCGCTGCAGGGCTGGAAGCGCTGGACGCTCTACCGCCCCTGGACCCGACCGGCCCGCTTCGATCGCAACCTGATCGTGATCGGTGCCGGCGCGGCGGGGTTGGTCACCGCTTACATCGCCGCCGCCGTGAAGGCGAAGGTGACCCTGATCGAAGCCGATCGCATGGGCGGCGACTGCCTCAACACCGGCTGTGTGCCCAGCAAGGCCCTGATCGCCACGGCCCGGGCGGCGGCGCGCATGCGCCAGGCGGATCGCTACGGCCTGGCGCCCCACCACCCCACCGTGTCACTGCCGGTGGTGCTGGAGCGGGTGTTCGCCAAGGTGGCGGCGGTGGCCCCCCACGACAGCGCCGCGCGTTACGAGGGCCTGGGGGTGGAGGTGCTGCGCGGCCACGGCCGCCTGATCGACCCCTGGACCGTGGCGATCAGCGGCAGCGAGGGCGAGGAGCAACGGCTCACGGCGGCCGCGATCGTGCTGGCCACCGGCGCCAGCCCGGTGCTGCCGGATCTGCCGGGCGCCGATGGGGTGGGTCTGCTCACCAGCGAAACGCTCTGGCAGGCCCTGCGGGACTGTCCACTGGCGTCGCCGCGCCTCGTGGTGATGGGGGGCGGTCCAGTTGGTTGTGAACTGTCCCAGGCTCTGGCCCGTCTGGGCGCCCGGGTCACCCTGCTGCAGCGGGGCCCGCAGCTGCTCAGCCGCGAAGACCCCGACGCCGCCGCGCTGGTGCACCAGGCCCTGGAAGCCGATGGCGTGCAGGTGCTCACCGGCTGCACGGTGCGGGGCTTCTATCTCCGGCCACAAGACGCCGGTGGCGGACAGAAGGCCGTGTTGATCACCACCGGCGCTGCCGAAGCCGCCGTGCACAGCGAGCTGCTCTGCGATCAGGTGCTCTGCGCCATCGGCCGCCAGGCGCGGCTGAGCGGCTACGGCCTGGAGGAGCTGGGCATTCCCACCGGCCGCACGATCGACACCAACGCCGCCCTGCAGACCCTCTTCCCGAACATCTACGCCGCCGGGGATGTGGCCGGCCCCTGGCAGTTCACCCACACCGCCGCCCACCAGGCCTGGTACGCCGCCGTCAACGCCCTGTTCGGGCCGTTCCGCCGCTTTCACGTCGATGGGCGGGTGATTCCGCGCACCACCTTCACCGATCCGGAGGTGGCCGGGGTGGGGCTCAATGAAGCGGAGGCCGCCCGTCAGGGGGTGGCGGTGGAGATCACCCGCTTTCCGCTGCACGAACTGGATCGGGCGATCGTGGAAAGCGCCGAAACCGGCTTCGTCAAGGTGCTCACCCCGCCCGGCAGCGACAGGATCCTGGGGGTGTCGATCGTGGCGGAGCAGGCCGGCGAGCTGCTGGCGGAGTTCGTGCTGGCGATGCGCTGGCGGCTCGGGCTCGGCCGGATCCTCTCCACCATCCACGCCTACCCCACCTTTTCAGAAGCCAGCAAATCCGCCGCCGGAGCCTGGAAACGGGCCCATGCCCCGCCACGCACCCTGGCGCTGCTGCAACGCTTCCACAGCTGGCGCCGCGGTCAATAAGCCCCCAACCCGGCTGCCACCACCTCCCATGGGAAGGTATGGACATTGCCGCGCGTTGATGCCATGGGTTGGCCGCGCCCTTCCACCCGCTTCTGCGTTTTCCTCACCCTGCTCAACGACAGGCTGGGCGAGAGCATCGTGTTTCCGCTGCTGCCCTTTCTGTTGGCCAGCTTCACCAGCGATGGCCGCACGCTGGGGCTGCTGGCGGGCAGCTACGCCCTGGCCCAGTTCCTGTTCACCCCACTGATCGGTGCCCTCAGCGACCGCTTCGGGCGGCGGCCTGTGATCGCCGGTTGCGTGGCCGGCTCGGTGCTCGGCCTGGGTGGCTTCGCGCTCACCCTGGCCGTGCCCTGGCCGCTGGGCAGTGCCTGGCCGCTGCCGCTGCTGTTCGTGGCGCGGCTGATCGATGGCGTCAGCGGTGGCACGGCCGCCACCGCCGGTGCCGTGCTGGCCGACATCAGCCCACCGGAGAAGCGGGCCAAGGCCTTCGGCCTGATCGGCGTGGCCTTCGGTGTGGGCTTCATGCTCGGCCCTGCCCTCGGGGGCCTGCTGGCGGAGATCAGCCTCAGCCTGCCGCTGCTGGTGGCGGTGGCGGTGGCGGCGCTGAACCTGGTGCTGGTGCTCACCGCCCTGCCGGAAACCCATCCGCCGGAAGCCCGCCAGGCGCTGCCGCGCAAGCGCGAGCTCAATCCCCTCACCCAGCTGGGCAAGGTGTTCAGCAACCCGCAGGTGCGGCGGTTGTGCGTGGCCTTCTTCCTGTTCTTCCTGGCGTTCAACGGCTTCACTGCCGTGCTGGTGCTCTATTTCAAGGAGATGTTCGGCTGGGGGCCCGGGCTCTCGGCCGCGGCCTTCCTGGTGGTGGGTGTGGTGGCCACGCTGGTGCAGGGGGGCCTGATCGGGCCGCTGGTGAAACGCTTCGGCGAATGGCGGCTCACGATGGCGGGGTTGGGCATGGTGATCGCCGGCACGGTGTTGGTGCCGCTGGCCACCCCCGCCACCGCCCAGCCGCTGGTGTTCATCGCGGTGGCGGTGCTAGCGGCGGGCACCGGTCTGGTCACCCCCAGCCTGCGCAGCCTGGTGTCACGGCGGCTCAGCAGCGGCGGCCAGGGCGCCGCCCTGGGCAGCCTGCAGGGCCTGCAGAGCCTGGGCAGCTTCATCGGACCTCCCCTGGCCGGGGTGGCCTATGAGCTGATCGGCGAAAAGAGCCCGTTCTGGTTGAGCATCGTGCTGCTGGCGGCCGTGGCGGTGCTGATCGCCTTCGGGCTACCCCAGGCCGGGGCGCAAAGGCAAGCAAGCGCTTTACAGAAGTGATGGAGGTTGCTGGCTACCTTGGTGCCGGCACAGGCATTGAGGTCAGTGGGTGATGCGCGAACCAGTGGTGGCCCCGGAGCTCTACATCAACCGGGAGCTGAGCTGGATTGCCTTCAACAGCCGCGTGCTGGCCCAGGCGCTTGATCCCCGCACGCCATTGCTCGAACAGGCGAAATTCAGCGCCATTTTCAGCAACAACCTCGATGAATTCTTCATGGTGAGGGTGGCCTCGCTGAAGTCC